>JBCCJB010000109.1:0-10398 GCA_039028015.1 Planctomycetota bacterium | reverse complement strand
CTTCAGTCACGCCCTCCGGCTGGCAATGGTTGTTCAATAACCGACCGCAGCTTCATGTGCATGTCGACCAACAGCATCATGATCGCGATCCGAAAGCTCATGAGCATTAATCGCGGGACCAACACCGCGCGAAGTGAATGCCCACGATTGCGTGGCATCACAATGTAAGGACCTACTCGCAAAGACATTCGATGTGCTTTTTTGCGAGCGATCACGGCGTTTTGCAAATCACCACGGCGAAGCGGGATGGGAACCTCGGAAATGCTGGAACTATTTCCGAATAGATCCGACGGGTTGCTGGCATGTCAAACAATGAATGGCACCCAGACCCCAGGATAACTCGCTGCAATCGACACCGACCACGTCAGCGTTCGGGCACAGTTCGCTCAACAGCCCGAGTGCATGCTGGTCACTTTGGGGCGAATCAAACGTAGGCACTAGGACAGAACGCGGGCCAATACGCAAAAAATTGCAGTAGCTCTGCGGGATAGGTTGGCCCTTGATCTCTCGGCGCGGCGGTATGGGCAACGAATGAATCTCAACCTGAGGTGTCGTTTGGGATGCCCAGAGTTCAAGCTGTCTTCGGTTGTGTCGCAGTGTCAACGCGTTCGGGTCATTTGGATCATTGCAAGTTGCCACCACAACATTCCGACCGTCAATGAATCTCGCCACTTGATCGATGTGCCCGCCGGTGTCGTCACCGTCCAACGCATCGCCATCAATCCATGCGATCTCGTGAATGCCCAATAACTGGTGCATGGCCCGAGCTAGGTCTTTGCGACCGTAACCGGGATTTCGATTCGCATTGGCAAGGCAGCCCGCATGTGCCAGCAAGCGTCCTGCACCATCGGTTTCAAGTGCGCCGCCTTCAAGCGTTAGCTTTACGGGCACGCGTGGAACGCTGATCCGGTCGCAAATCTGACGACTCACCGCCGCATCCAGATCGAATGGCTGAGCCGCTGAGTTGCCCCACGCATTGAATTTCCAGTCGATGCCGACCAGCGAATCATTTTGGAATGCGAACGTGGGTCCATAGTCACGGATCCAGCAATCGTTGGTCTCGATCGGAATCAATTCGATCGCCGCTGATGGTGGGACCAGGCGCCGGCACGTTTCGTGATGTTCGGAACCGACCAGGATCCGCACGGGCACCCACCTTGCGATCTCATGGATCAGCCGCACCATTGCGGCTGGGATCTTGTCGAAGTGCCCCGGCCAGGTTGATTCTCGATGGGGCCACGCGACCCAAACCGCCTCGCACGACTCCCATTCGGCGGGGAAGCGGATGCTCAACCAAATCTCCCCAGTACAAATCTCCCCCGTCGACGCACTTTCATGGCTTGGTTCGTTCGCCGGCCGCCGTTATCACTCCGGCTTGATTTCTTCCTTGACCTTTTGCACGAAATGCGGCGACTTTCCGTTCTTGCTGAGCTCTTCGGCCCGCTTGAGGGCCTCTTTTTGCTGATCGAACTCGAAAACGGCAACTCGCTTGAGATTCTGACTGAAAACGCCCCAATACAAACGTAGTCGGACATCAGCGGCAGACTTCTTTGTTTTCCGTTTGGAAGCCTTCTTTCGTTTGGCTTCGGCGGCCAGCTTTTCAGCGGCCTCGGCCTCGGCGGCCTTTTCCTGGCGACTAACGACCTGTCGGGCCATAGAATTCGATCTGGGAGGTGGAAAGGAAAGATTGCGAGCGTTTATCGAGGCAGGGAGAGTATCGAGTTGGCTTGATTTTGTCACTGGGTGGTGACCGCAACCGGAGGAATGCTCGGGACTCGGTAGCCGGACTCGTGCGTGTGGTTGCCGTCCTATTCGGGGAAAGGATCGCTATCCCCCTAGCACAATCTCGGCTACATTCGGCAGATCGGGCGAGGCTGTGCCACGCTCCCATTCGCTCATTTCCGAAAGGTTCAGCATGCAGGTGAACGTCTCCGCTCGTCACGGCAGTTTACAACCCGGCGACCAAGCGTTGGTCGAGGAAAAAGCCTTGAAGCTGCGGCGACTTTACGATCGCGTCAATGCGATTGACGTCACCATCGATCTGGAACACCTCGACAAACCTCACGTCGAGATTCAAGTGTCCGTCGAACATGCCGAGGACCTTGTCGCCCACGCCGAAGCGACCACTGTGGTGGCCGCCCTGGATGCTGCCATCCCGAAGGCGGAACAGCAGCTCCGCAAGCTTAAAGAGCGAAAGACGGGGCACCGCGTTACCGCCGCCAAACACATTGAAGCCGAAGTGCCCGGATCGTCGGTCGCCGACATCTCGGGCGACTTAGACGCTGAATAGTTTCACTCACTTTTCAAGCTCCACGAACAACCCATGAAGTTTTCCGATTTTGTCAAAACCAGCGCCATACGCGCCGAACTAACCTCTCTCACCAAAGAAGCCGTTATCGAAGAGTTGGTCCAGTCGTTGCTTGATGCCGGTGAAATCGCCGCTGACCAACGCGACGACATCGTCGCCGCGATCATGAAGCGAGAAGAACTCGGCAGCACCGGCATTGGCCGAGGCGTTGCGGTACCGCACACCAAACATCCCAGCGTTGGCCAACTGGTTGGCACGGTGGGTGTTAGCGATCAGGGCGTTGACTTTGATTCGCTCGACGGCGAACGCGTGCAACTCTTTTTTCTGTTGATCAGCCCGCCCGAACGTCCCGGCGATCACCTTCGAGCCCTGGAAAACATTTCGCGGCAATTGCGCGATGAAACGTTTTGTCGTTTCCTGAAGCAATCCAAATCGGCCGATGATATCCAGCAGCTGCTGCAGGAAGCCGACGACAACCAATTTGCGGCCGGTTGAAATCCATGTCGCTGCAGCAAACCGTTCAAGTCATTAATCCTCAAGGGCTTCACGCCCGGCCAGCGGATTTGCTGGTGCGCTGCGCGGCGAGTTTCCAATCCAACATCCTGCTTCAAAAAGGCTCCGAACAGGTCGACTGCCGTAGCATTTTGTCTTTGTTGACGCTCGGCGCGACCACCGGCACCGAACTGACGCTTGTCGCCGACGGTGACGATGCGGCTGAAGCGATCGCTGCCATCAGTGATTTGTTCCAACAGGGATTCCACGAAATCGACGATGCAACTCCCACATCGGCAGCGTCGTCGAACCAACCATCCACCTGATCACATGAGTTCCAGATGCCGTTTTCATCGATGATGGGTCCGACGTAATGCGTGACAGCTAAGCGTCCATTGACCTCGGGGTGATATGCCGTTCGCTGCGGATCTTGATCGAACAGCGCGCCGGGTAAACGACCTCGTATCGATTGCAAACTTGGCATCGCTTTTCGATGCTTGAATTACAAGGCATTCCCGTTTCGCCGGGCGTTGCCATTGGGCCCGCATTGGTGCTTGATGGCGATGGTCATCGAATTCCACGCTGCATTGTGGCTGCGACCGAGGTCGATGGAGAATTTTCTCGGCTTCATGCGGCCGTCGACGCCGTAAGTGAGCATCTAGAGCACAGCCGACTCGAAACAACGGCCACCGCTGGCCGCGAGACCGGTGACATCTTCGCCGCGCAGCTGCAGATGCTGCACGATCCACGCCTGCACGCTGAACTCGAAAAACGCATTTGCGAGGGGCAGCAGTCGGCTGCATTCGCGGTCAGTGGGGTGCTTCACAATTACGCATCGGCATTGCGACGACTCGACAACCCGCTGTTGGCCGATCGAGCCCAAGACGTCATCGACATCGAGCGACAGTTGCTGACTCAGCTTGGAGCCGTGACACGTCAGCCACTTTCGGATCTTTCCGAACCTGTGATTGTGCTTTCGCAAGTGCTCACGCCCAGCGAAACCGCCAACCTGGATCGCAAATACGTCAAGGGATTTTGCACCGAAACGGGTGGTCCCGGCGGTCATACCGCAATTGTCGCCAAGGGTCTGGAATTACCCGCCGTCGTTGGAATCGGTCGGTTCTTGCATTCCATTGCCGGTGCCCATTGCGTGATTGTGGATGGCGATCGCGGCAAGCTCATTGTCGATCCCACCGAGGACACATTGCAGCACTACCAGCGACGCGTGGAGTATCGTCGTTCGCTGGCCGTCCGATTGGCTGAGCTTTCTCAATTGCCCGCCGAAACGACCGATGGTGTTCGAGTGCAGTTGAACGCCAACATCGAGTTTCCGCATGAAAGCCAATCTTGTTTGGATCGAGGCGCTGACGGCATCGGACTTTACCGCACCGAGTTTTTGTATTTGTCCAGCGAGGCTGAGCCGAGCGAGGAAGATCATTACCAGGCCTACAGCGAAGTGCTTCGAAAGATGGCCGGACGCCCCGTTGTCATTCGCACACTTGATTTGGGTGCCGACAAGATGGGACGCGGAGATCTAGCGCTCAGTGAGCACAATCCATTCTTGGGTCTCCGGAGCATTCGTTTGTCATTGCGAAATCTGGATCTCTTTCGTCCGCAGTTGCGAGCCGTGCTGCGTGCGGCGACCCACGGCGATGTGCGGATCATGTTTCCGCTGATCACGACCGTTAGCGAATTACGACAGGCACGAATGCTGTTGAATGTCGTCGCTGAGGATCTGGAGGAATCAGGCGTCGATCATCGAGCCGATATCCCGATCGGCATGATGGTGGAGGTACCCGCCGCGGTGATGATGCTTCATCACTTTGCCAAAGAAGTCGATTTCTTCAGCATCGGCACCAACGATTTGGCTCAGTACACGTTGGCGGTCGATCGCAGCAACGAATACGTCGCGGACCTTTATCAATCGTGTGACCCAGCAGTCCTTCGACTGATTCAGGCCAGTGTTGATGTCAGCCAACAAACGCACACACCCGTCAGCGTGTGCGGCGAAATGAGCAGCAATCCCGCCCGCGCGATGCTGCTGCTGGGCATGGGCGTGCGAAACCTGTCGGTACCACCATCGGTATTGCCGCGGGTCAAGAAGGCAATTCGCAATGTGTCGATTCAGCAATGCCGCGACATTGCCGTGCGCGTGATGTCCCTGGAGTCAGCCCGCGACATCGACCTTTTTTTGATGGACCAGCTTGGCGCGTTGTCACCCGAGTTGGTGCTAACGCAATGAGAAGGATTGCATGAGCCGCCAATCTCCCAATCTCGCACCGCCCGACGCTCTTCGGATTCGCTATCGGATTCGATTTGCAAAGACGGGCTTGCTTCGATGGATTAGTCACCGCGATTTGGCGACGCTCTTTGAGCGTATGGCACGACGAGCACAATTGCCGTTATCCATGACGGAAGGTTTTCATCAAAAACCACGAATGTCCTTTCCGTCCGCACTTCCCCTGGGCGTCGAAAGTATTGATGAAGTCGTTGAAATTGAATTGTGCGAATCGTTGAATGCGGCGGAATTGAAACAGCGTTTGATTGACGACAACCAGCCAGGACTGTCGATCACAGCGGTCACACGAATTGAAGGCCGCCAAGCCAAAGCTCGTTTGGTCGCGGCGTCCTATCAAATTGCATTGCCCGATGGCTTCGATCCAAAACAGCAATCGTGTCTGCACGAAACAATCCGTGAGTTCTTGAAGCGAGCTGACGTGTCGTTCGTTCGAAAAGAGAAAACGATCGCTTTCCATCCGGCAAACCAACTCGAAGTGCTGCAACTCCGGCACGACGGTTTGCATATCAAAATGGTTATCGGTGGTGGTGGTGCGCTACCCAAAGCGTCCGACCTGATGCAACTATTGGGCATCGAGGATTGGCTGGAGAGGGGCTCAATGATCATTCGCACCAAAGTCCATTTGGCAGATGAGACCGAACCGACCGATCAAGCCCGCACGCACGAAATGGTCCCAACGGAACGTCAAGCAGCACTCGCTCTGACAATCAATTCACAACCCCGAACAACGTACCCCGGCGGCGTCCATGTCGATTCTGACATTCAGCCGCCATCCACCCACGAAAGGTGAAACAGAAATGAAACGACAGATGCTGATCAATGTGCTTCAGCCCGAAGAAAGCCGCATCGCGGTCCTCGAAAACAAACGCCTCGACGAACTCTATGTCGAACGCAAAAGCGTTGAAACATTTGCCGGCAATATTGACCGAGGCAAAATCGTCAATTTGGAACCGAGCATTCAAGCCGCGTTTGTCGACTTCGGTGTGGGACGAAACGGGTTCCTTCATATCAGCGACGTCGAGCCGCAATATTTTCGACAGGGCGGATATGATCCCGAAGAGATCATGAAGGAATCGGATGAAATGGCGGTGGCCGCGGCGGCACGCAACCGAGAGTCCGGGCGTGGTAACACACGCGCGTTCAAAGGAGGACGACCACGCAACAAACCGCCCATTCAGGAGATTTTCAAACGCGGCGACGAGGTCTTGGTGCAAGTCATTAAAGAGGGCATTGGAACCAAAGGACCGACGCTCAGCACATACATCTCGATTCCCGGGCGCTATTTGGTCCTCATGCCGGCGCTCGCTCGCGTCGGGGTGAGCCGAAAAATCGAAGACGAGGATGATCGCAAACGACTCAAGCGCTGCTTGTTGTCACTGGATCCACCGAAAGGACTCGGCTTCATCGTTCGCACGGCCGGTGCTGGCCGCAAAGAAGGCGAACTGCAGCGAGACATGGATTACTTGTTGCGATTATGGAAGGCGATCGTCCGTCGCGTCGAAGAAAAAAGCGAACCCGGTGAAATCTATGCCGAAAACGATTTGATCATTCGGACCATTCGCGACATTTACAGCGACGAGATCGATCAAATCCTGATTGACGAGAAAGAGTCGTACCTGAAGGCCCGCGAATTCATCAAACAGACGATGCCACGCGTGATGGATCGTTTGAAATTGTATGAGGGCGATTCACCGCTGTTTCATAAGTACAACCTTGAAGGCGAAATCGTCAAAATCAATCAACGCCATGTGTCGCTTCCCGATGGCGGCAGCATCGTGATTGATCCAACCGAGGCGCTTGTTGCAATCGACGTCAATTCCGGCAACTTTCGCGGTAAAGGATCGGCCGAAGAAAACGCGTTCCGTTTGAATATTTCAGCGGCCAAAGAAATCGCGCGTCAATTGCGACTTCGCGATTTGGGCGGCGTTATCGTCAATGACTTCATTGACATGCGGAAAGAGAGCTATCGACGTAAGGTGGAACGTGTCTTACGTGATGCGATGGCGGGCGATCGTGCCCGCACCAAGATTCTTCGCACCAGTCCGTTTGGACTGATCGAAATGACGCGTCAACGCATTCGGCCCTCGTTGAAACGCAGCATCTATCAGGACTGTCCCTGCTGCGAGGGTCGTGGTTTGGTCAAAACCCCCGAAAGTATGTCCATCGAAGTCGTACGGATGCTCGCATTAGCGGTCAAGAGCGAGCACATCGTTCGCGTCACGGTCCGCGTGAATGATGCCGTTGCCGCGTTCTTGAATAACAAGAAGCGTCGAACCGTCAGCGAGATGGAAGATTCGGGCAAATTAACCGTGCAGATCCTCGGAAGCGAAGGGTTGTTCCCAGAACATCTCGAGGTGGATTGCCGCGATGCTCACGGCGAACGTGTCGAAATCGATTCCTAACGCCCGATACGATGCCCGAGTTACCCGAAGTGGAAACGATGTGCCGCGGCATACGCAGCATTGTGGGCCGCCGTGTGATCGCGGCATCGACCCCACCGTGTGCTTGTCGGCCGTGTTTGATTCAGCCTGGAATCGATCGTATTCATGCGGCGATCGCAGGTCGGACCATCACCGCCATTGAACGTCGCGGCAAGCGAGTGATGTTGCGACTGGAAGGCAACGACCGGCTGATCATTGAGCCGCGGATGACGGGTCTGGTCTTGCTTGCCGACCCGCCCGACCCCGATCACCTTCGGTTGCGATTGGAGCTCAGTTCCGTTCCGTATGACTCAGCGCAGCATAAACCATCCGCTCAGATGCTGGTTTGGGATCGTCGTGGACTGGGAACCATCCGGCTGATGAATGAAGACGATTACCGTGAGCACATCGACAACGTGTTGGGTGTCGATGCGTTGGTCATCTCATGTGATCAATTGCGTGATCGTGCCGCGTCTTCACGTCGCCCGATCAAGGTGGCGCTCCTGGACCAAACCAAAGTGGCGGGCATCGGCAATCTGTATGCCGCCGAGATGTGCTTTGTCGCTGGCATCGACCCACGCACGCGATGCGACCGACTGACGGGTCCCCAATGGAAACGATTGCATGCGGCCATCTCCAAGGTGCTGCTACCGGCGATCGAGGCTGAGGGTAGCACTCTTTCGGATGGAACTTATCGCAATGCTTTGAATCGCAACGGCGGTTATCAAAATATGCACCGGGTTTACGACAAAGCGGACACATCATGTCCACGATGTCATGAAGGTCGGATCCGCCGTATTGTTCAAGCTCAACGCAGCACGTTTTTTTGCCCAAAGTGCCAACGTCGCAGCGGATGTCACCATTTGGTTGCGTGCTAATCCAGCAACCGATCCACCGATGCCAGTAGCTGGTCCATCGCGAACGGCTTATGCAAATACTCGCTGACGCCGAGAAGCTCCGCATAGGCTTGGTGGCGATTGCCTTCGTTACCGGTGATCATGATGACGGGTGGGCTCGACTCGGATTGTCGAAGCAGATGCTCAAGAACCAAGAACCCGCTCATCTTCGGCATCATCATGTCCAAAATCATGATGTCGGGCATCTCGCTTTCAGCTAGCGCCACCGCTTCATTGCCATCGCGGGCGATCACGACGTCGTAGGATTCGGTTTCGAGCGCGTATCGAACCGATTCGATGATCTCGGCATCGTCGTCGACCAACAGAATCTTCTTGGCTGTCATGTAGTTAATTCAGTGAAAATGCGAGCGGCGTGGTATCAACCAGACTCAACGCGGATGCGTCATCTGCGGAGCCTTCAGGTCGGGGACAGATGATGGTATCAAAACACCATCGATCAATGTCGCGCAGTGCCACGTCGTTCATCACATCGTCACCCACGTACTGCCGCACTTCGAGCCTCGCCCGCAGGCATCGAGCCAATTGCAAATCGCGAGACAACTCAGCCGAATCGTCATCGGACCCATTGATTGCTTGTTGCCACAGCATGGGAAGCCGTCGCTGACGCAATCGCGTTAGATCAGCCATCACATGTTGTCCGGATGGAAATTGGCCGCTCATGCGCACCAGACCAGCAAATCGATCAGGATGTTTCAAGGCGATGCGACATGCCATCGTGGCACCGCTTTGATAACCTGCGAGCAAGATCCGATCGGTGTGGATGGCGTGCTTTTCACAAACCTCGTCGATGGTCTCGAACACAGCATCGGTTGCCGCTGCAACACACCGACGCGACGCCGGCCATTCAAAACGGCTTCCGCGGATATCGGATGCCTGCACACCGCGCACACCCGCGAAAACGTAGTTGCGCGTGCTGATATGCGGTGCCACCCGATGCACTTGACGCTCCGCACCACCGTCGCCGTGAAGCCAAATGATCAGCGGATATCGATAGTTCGGCTGGTACCCAACCGGCGTCAAAATGGACCGCTGATTCATCGACACGCAACACCTCAAAACAAGTGTTTCACACAAGACCCGCCGAAGCGTAGTTTCACGGTTCGCGAGGTGTCAACGTGGATTCCCGATGTTGACTTGTCTCGAATCAAATCAGGCTGGTGGCGTGAATTTGGGTGCTGTCGGCGGTTCGTCTTCGTCCTCGTCGGTTTCAATACCCAAAGTGGGTTTGGACGGAGTATCGTCCATCGAAAATGCACGGGAGGCTTCATCCTGTGCTTCACGAAACTGCGTTTGAACGTCTTGCAGACTGCGTCGCAGCTGTGCGTACGTGCCTCCGAATTTGCGGGCCACTTCAGGCAGGTTGCCGCCAAAGAGAACCACGGCGAGCACGCCAATTACGGCCAATTCAAACGGACTGAGGCCGAACATATCAAACCTTTTCGGGCTTTTCAGTTGCCTCGTCGATGTCATCCGTTGATTCGGCCATCCCGCGTTTGAATTCGTTGGCACTGCGGCCCAAATTACGCATCAAGCTGGGCAATTTGGCACCACCAAACAACAAGAGCACCACCAACAGCACGAAAAACATTTCGACGCCACCGGGAAATCCAAAAGCCAACAAGGCCGAGTTTGCGACTGAAATCATTGATTCACCCCAATTCAGGTGAGGAGAAATGGCGACGACTGACGAAAACGCCGACGCAAAAAGGGGAATGGGTAACGGAAGAGCGTCAGCTTGGGCACACATCACTTGTTGGATCAAGAGCGTTCTGCAAGTGCTGCGTGAGCTGGCGTCGTTGCCGATCGGCGAAAGCGGGTCGATCGAATGCGAGCGGGTCATCGAAAAGACCGCCGCGAACATCTCCCGGACCGAAAGCATGCCAAGCTCTCGCCTGGCTCACCAAATAATATTCGACTACCCCGAAATGTCAAAGTGTCAAAGCTTTGGTACCGGCCGCTTTT
>JBCCJB010000108.1:0-10424 GCA_039028015.1 Planctomycetota bacterium | reverse complement strand
CCGCGTCAATCAGCGGGAGATCGTCGACGTGTTTCGCATCATCGGTGGACGAGGACTCTGAATCGAAGATTCTCCCATCAACGGTGTCCGTAGGCCGTTGTGCCGAGGGCATTTGATCGACACCGATTGCGATCAAATCATCATCTGAATCCTCATGATCGAATTGCGATTGGCTTTCGGGCGTGGACTCGAGCGGCATCGACTCCACGTGACGAAACAAGGCTTCAGGCGTGTAGGGCTTCGAAAGGTAATCATTCATCCCAGCATCAAGGCAACGCACGCGATCACCACTCATGGCATGCGCCGTCATGGCAATGATGGGAACTCGCGCAATGTGCGGATCGGTCAACGCACGAATCCGTCTGGTAATCTCAAAACCGTCCCACTCAGGGATTTGCACATCCATCAAAATCAAATCAAAACGCTGAGACTGCACTGTTTCCAAAGCATCCATTCCGCACGCCACGCTGACCACATCATGGCCGCGCGATCGCAGCATGTTCTCGGCCACGATCCGGTTTACCAAACCATCTTCGACCAACAAGACTCGGCGAGGCTCATGACAGTGCCCAAATGAAGATGGCCCCAGTGCCGCCGTCGCTTGTGTCGATTCGCTTGCTGAACTGATGGTGCGATCATCAGCCAGCTCGGTCAACGCATCACTGGATCGGGCTTTCTCGCGTGCACGAGCGATGCCATCCGCTACCGTGCGAAACAATTCCGACGGCGCGATCGGTTTGGTCAAACACCGAAAAACGCCGGACGCGTCAATCCGTTGCGGTTGAATCTCCGCACCCATCGACGACAGCCAAATCATTGACGTCGGAACATTTGCTGACATTTGTTGGACTGCCTGGCGATCGTCCACCCCGAGCATCATCACGTCCAACAACATCACATCATACGGATCACCCGACTGCCCGGCCGATGTCAGTTGTGCGGTCACCTCGGAACCGCAAGACAAACAATCAACGCGACACGAAACGCCACTCAACAATTCGTGCATTACCCTACGAGTTGTCTGATGGTCGTCAGCCACCAGTATTCTCGCATCTCGAAGGACCTCGGCCGGCAGATCATCGTCGATCGGTTCGTTGCCGTGACATGCCTCGGATGCGATCAATACGGGCACGCCAAACTGAAAACGACTTCCCCGCCCGCGTGTGCTTTCGACTGCCAACCGGCCTCCCATCTGTTCAATCAAACGAGAACAAATCGCCAAACCCAATCCCGTTCCGCCGTAATTGCGGGTCGTTGAAGAATCCGCTTGCGTGAACGCGTCAAAGATCTTTTCTTTTTGTCCCCGGGTCATGCCGATACCGGTATCCGTCACTGCAAACTGCAACTGGACTCGCTGTCGATCTTCGTCAGCATCGTGCATGGTTTCCGTTTCAATCGTTGACACTTCCACAATCACTTCACCACGTTCGGTGAACTTCAACGCATTACCGACCAGATTGACAATGATTTGACGCAGCCGCGTGGGATCGCCGATCAATTGATCCGGTGTTCCCGGGGTGATTCGGACCGCAACATCAAGCTCGTCTGCCCCGCGGCCACTCCAGTCAATCAATTGATGTGATGATGAACCGATCCCTTCGGACGAGGCGGTGTTCATTGCACCTGATTTCAGAAGCGTTCGGCCCCCCGCGACTGATTGGACGGTTTCGTGCAGCCAGTCGCTCAAACGAAACGAGACGGCCTCAAGTTCGACACGCCCGGCTTCAATCTTCGAAAAGTCAAGGATGTCATTGAGCACGGCCAGCAATCCATCGGCCGACGATTTGATCATGCGTAGAAAACGCTGTTGCTCGATCGACGTCTTGGTTCGCAACAGCAACTCGGTCATCCCCAAGATGCCATTCATTGGCGTGCGGATTTCGTGACTCATGTTGGCTAGAAACTGGCTCTTTGCCGCCGTTGCGGAACGAGCTTCACCCGCGGCCTTGGTGGCAAGATCACGCTGTTGACGCAAGGCGACGCGGTGACGGCTCTGAATGTCGAGGTTCGCCCTCAACACGCTGAGCACACACACCGACGCGATCCATGCCAACACCATCGCCGTCGCCACACCGATGGCACCGGCGCGAGCCAGCGTTAATGACTTCAGGTAATCTCGCGCGGAAAAGTCGACGCCAACTAACGCTTCGACTTCGCCCGCGTCATCCAGCAACGGTGCGTGCGCTGAAACCCAATAACCCCAACGGTCACGAAAGGGTACTTCAGCAAAAACGATCTGCCCCGCAAACGCGTCTCGAATGGCGTTGCCGTTTTGGTCATAAAACAATTCGCCGATCGGCGTGCGTTTTTCACGTTTGCCAAAGTACTGACCGTCATGGTTGTAATCCGTTTCGGAATCAACGATCAGCTGATACGCCTGTTCTTGGCCATCGCGATCAGCCATGCGAAATCGATCTTGTCGCCGCATGGTGTAGATATCGGCAATCTTTGGATTGATCGACAGCCAGCGTTTTTGGGCCTGAATCATGGCCAAGTAAGCTGGATCATCCGTAGGTGTTTCCAGCGTGATGTGCTGATGCCCCATCTGCTGCAGTTCGATCGCATACGTCGGCGCCAAACCAATCAAATTGCGACGAAGATTTTTCTTCTGCCAACTGCCGATCAATTCAATTCCAATCACGGCGATGACGACGATGCCGAGCAGAATCGCCCAGGCCGATGTCGTTCGGATCGCGGGAGCCAGCGGAGCAGATTCATACTCGCTTAAACGCACATCGTCAGCCGACGTGTCCCGATGGCCAATTGACTGGATCGATTGCCGCAAGCGACGCAGTGCGATTGCAAATCCGACGATCGAAATCGTCGCAAAAACGAGCGTGTCGAGTCGATAATCAGATATCCACTGCCACATGGCATCACGCACGGGGGGAAAGAACCTGCTCGCTCGTATAGCGTACCAGCAGCACCACACCTGCAATCAACACAAAGGTGTATAGCGTGACGATGATTGCCCAAATCCATCGACTAGGGCGATGAAAGATGGGTCCCGAATCATCACGTTGCCACAACAAACGCATTCCAAAGGCACCGGTGACAAAAAATAACGTCAGCAGTATCCAGACGCGGCGGCTTGCGGGCGAAAAAGCCATCTTTGCATCGTCACACCCTGTTCCCGACTGATTGGGCATCACTCGCCCGGGAGCAATGACGAAACCGACCGATTCCTCTTTCGATTGATGCGTCGTCATGATCCCGCCGCAGTCTCGCCCAATCGGTCTTGAGCGGTTTGAACCAGTGGGGCAACCGCCGCATTACCGCCATAAAGCTGAACGATGCTGTACCAGATATTTCGTGCTGCAATCGTGCGGCCCTGCGCAAAAAGCTCATCCGCTTCGCGCAATCGAGTCGTGATCAGTCTGGCCGCTTCGGACCGATCGTCGCCTGACGCATTGATCTGAGCGATTCGATACCTAGCCAGATTAACAAGTGGTCGATAAGACGGCTCAGGTGCAATGGTTTGTTCATCAACATCGTTCTCCCCAGCGGATGGCTGCTGATCAATTTCAGCCTCATCATCGCCGAGTAACGTGATCAGGCTTTGATACTTGTCGATTGCGGTGGCTTGGTCACCAAACTGCTCGAATCGCATCGCGTCGGCGCACAGCCGTTCGGCTTCGTTTCGCAGCGGCAGATTGCGATTCATCTTGACGGTCAACGCATGCTCCGCCTCGATCATTTCGACGCGATCGATTTGCTCGCGCGCCCACGACGCATGAGGACTTTCGGGATACTGTCGCACTAAGGGTTCTAAGAAGCTAATCCGCGCTTGCGACAGAGATGATCGTGTTTCATCGGCCATCATTTCTTCGGCACGTTGCCGCAGCGTGATATCGGACATCGGCCACGCGACCCACACCAACACGCCCAGCAAAACAGCCAACAGCGGCACCAAAAACCAAACTTGATCGTGCCACGCAGTCGTGTTGATCGGACGCTCATCGTCGTCCTCGTCCAGTGCCTTCCCAAGTAGTGAACGAGCCACCTGCTTGTCGGATTCATCGGTGACGGCCAGCGGGCTGAAACCCGATGATGCGTGTTCGGCAACTCCGCTGCGTGACATCGCCCGCCGCCGGACCTCGGCTAACTGCAACTGCACTGCGGCCGCCGAGACACTGCGACGACTGGGATCTTTATTGAGCAACTGCGTCACAAGCGTATCAATCCAAACAGGACACTCCATCACGGTTGATGCGACTTTGCTGGGCGTCTGAAACTCCAGATTGCTCATCACTTCTTGCAAGTTCGAACCGGTGACGGGAGGCAATCCCGTCAAACCCTCGTAGAGGATGACCCCTAACCCGTACAAGTCGCTCTGAAATGTGACGGCATCATGAATTCCCGGCGCTTCGGGCGGCCGACGCATCAATTGCTCCTTCGTCGGCGGCCGGGTCGGATGGTAGGGACCACTGCGAAAGGGCGATGAACCATCGACGGCCCGAACGTCGATCAACACCGGGCTAAAACCCGTCATGATGACTTTGTCCGGCGAAAGTCGACCGTGCACGATGTTTCGATCGTGCAGGTATTTCAGTGCATCATTGAGGGGCTCGGCGATGTCCAACATGGTTTCCCATGGCAGGCGACCACGGTGCTGAATTTCATCAGCCAGCGTTGGACCTTCAACCAGCTCATGAACAAGATAAGACTCGCTCCCTTCAAAACCGCCTCCGAAACACTTGACGATGGCGGGATGTTCCAATCGCTTCAGCGTTTCCCATTCATCGGCAAGCGATTGACGCAACTCGGGCGTGCCGCCAAAGGGCACATCAAAAATTCGAACCGCGACCGATTTGCGTTGTCCAACGTGGACTGCCCGCCAGACGCGTGCATCTCTCGCGGTGGCATCCGAACCAGATCCCAAAGGTGATTCAACGGCGAGAGGACCAAGTCGGCTGCGGGGCACGATGAGTCGAAGAAGTTGAGCTTGTCAAAAATCGCAAAAGCACGCATTTTTCTTGCGATAAGTCGGCGGAGGCATAATAGCTGATGTCACACTAGGCACGGTCCCGTAAATGGATTCCAGCGTTCTCCTGAGCCGACGGCGCTAGCCGCGGGCCCCGATTTGCGAGCTTTGAAGCGTCATCGCCCGACGCTAGCGCGTTCGGCTCATATGTCTTTACGGGACAGTGCTTAGCCAATATCGCCGCGGTCGCCGGTTTCGGCCAACGTCAGATCGGCCGCGAGACATTCAACCAGGGTCGCCAGATTTGCCATGCGATCGATTTCTCGAAATGACCGGACAACACGATCCAAACGTCGGGAGGTTGATGAGTCGTATCCGCCCGACATGGCTTGGTGCCGCAATAGGCCGCGATAATGCTGGACCATGATCGAAGACGCTTCTTTCATCGCCGCGCGTCGTTTGGGACTATCTTTTCCCGCACGGTCGAGATGCTGATTCAAAATTCGAACCATCGATGTCGGATCAGGTTGGCTGTCGCTCAACTGCGTCACCATGGTGCTGCGAAAATCATTCGCATCGCTCACCAGAAATCGTTTCGCCGCGTGCAAATCGCCCGCCGACATTTCAATGGCGTCAAGAATCGTTTGATCATCCAAATTGTTTGAAATCGATTCGCCGTCATCATCACGTGAAGCCAATTGTCGCCGCATCAACGCGATCGCGTCGTCACCAACGGGTGTGCTCAGACGTAAGACCTGACATCGCGATCGAATCGTGGGCAGTTGTCGTTGCTCGCTGGTCCCGACCAACAAAATCAAGGCATTGCCGGGAGGTTCTTCCAGAGTCTTCAACAAACAATTCGCACCTTCCTCGTTGAGAAAGTCAGCATCGTGCAAGATCGCGACTTTCCGTTCGCCGGCGGCCGGCCGCAGATGCATATCGTGGCAAAAACCGCGACGCATGCGAGCTTCGGTCGGACCGATCAATGATTCCAAAGGAATAAACGTCTTCGAATCTGGCTTTCGAACTTGAACGAGATCGGGGTGTGTTTCAGCCAGGACCTGTTTGCAACTTTCGCAGCCCCCGCAAGGATTCATCTCCGATGGGACGCTGCGTTGGCACAGCTGCGTTAAGGCAATCAACCGGGCCACCGTCGATTTGCCGACACCCGGCGGACCAACTAGCAGCAAACTTCCCGACAAACGACCTTTCCGAATCGCAACACGGATCGCCGACACAACACGCTGATGACCGATTAAGGCCGACCAAGTCGTAACCGGAGCCGACGATGCGTCGAGTGAGCTACCGTCGGTCACGTCGTCGACTGCACCGACGCATTCTCGACCAATTGGATCTTATCGACACGTTTGCGATGACGCCCATTTTCAAATTCGGTGCGCAACCACATCAGCACCAAATCATCGATCGGTCTTTCTCCGATCAGGTCACCGGGCAGACACAACACATTGGCGTCATTATGGCGTCGTGACATTTCGACCATGACTTCGTCATAACAAGGCGCTGCGCGGACGCCCGCAAACTTGTTGGCAACGATCGCCATTCCGATGCCCGTGCCACAGATCAAAATGCCACGATCAATCCGACCATCACGAATCCCGGTGGCGATGACGGAGGCAAAATCGGGATAATCAACCGGTGCCGCCGAGTCTGTTCCCTCATCGAGGACTTCGAAGCCTTCGGCCTGCAGACACTGGACCAAGCGTGACTTGATACCAACCCCACGATGATCGCTCGCCAAACCGACTCGAACGGGGACACCCATCAATCGATTGCTCCTAATAAAAATCGCGGCTGGCTAACCCTCACTCGCCCGGCTCATTATGACACTCTTGATCGCCGTCGGTCACCTCCTGGGGAAAAAATTCTTCACCCAGTTCGCCCACCCACTTGGATAATTCTGTTCGCAATTGATCAGCGCATTGGCGATAAACTTCGACCGGCAAACCGACTGGGTCGGTGATATCCCCGCCATCACGTCGCACCGTAAACACGCGATCAGCTCGGTCGGGATACGCCGCCAAGATTGCATCGCGGTGCCGCCGCGTCATGGTCAGAATGAGATCGGACATCGACACCAACTCTTCGTCCAGCGGCTGACTGCTGTGACCCGTCAAATCCAAGCCCATCTGTCCCATCACTTCGACAGCCTGAGGACTGGCACCGCCGCCGCGACCCGCTGCAACACCGGCCGATACCACGCGGGCGATGTCTTCCCGACCAAATTGTGTCTGAAGAATGTCCCGCAATAGGGTTTCGGCCATCGGGCTACGGCACGTGTTGCCCGTGCAAACAACAGCTATCACGGGTTTGACAAATTGTTTCATAGCGGCTCGCTGGATCACTCCATCGCGACGAATCGACCATGTGTGGGCGTTCACGCGAACGCTCGTTCCCCATCCACCATAACGACTGACCCCATCGTCGAGGATCAGTGAGACCGGAGCGAGGGTGTCAGAAGCCTCCGCCAGCATGCTGAGTCGATTTTCCAAGGATTTTGCCGTCGTAATCGCCTCGCCATGCTGGTCAGGCAATTCCGCCCACACCAGCGGAGCCGCCATATACCGGTGCACATGGGACAAAATTCGCTGATCGGCCACCCGAAAGGCCACCTCGGGCTGATCAGAGTGCCCGCCGATCCACTGACGCACGGTGTTGGGCAACCTCGAAATCGCGGACGCGTGATCCGACGCGGGTGCAATAATCGTTAGCGGTCCAGGAAAACACCGTTCGCACAGGCGACGTGTCAGCGAGTGCAGGGTGACTCGGGCGCGGACCGCCGGATCATCCATGTCGGCCACGGTTTGAACCAGAAAATCATCCGCCGTTTGGCAGCTTCGCAGCGACAGTGCAACGCGTCCATCGGCGAAACAGGCGGTGCCATCATCACAGGGCATCCACGACGACCAAGCTGCAGCCGACCAAGCTGCCAGGTCTCGCACCGATGACTCGTTTAATGAGTTTGCAACCAGGCCATAAACGGTCTCGCTGGGCAAACCCACGATGCCGCCCTCGGTCAGTACTTGAACGGTCCGATGAATCGTATCGCGAGGGTCATCGATGGTTTGCAAATCTTGTATCATCGACGGCAGTTTAGGCGTTGTGGTACGCCCCACCAACCTGCAAACGCGGCAAGTCACAGGCTGCAGCGATGCGCACTGACACATCGAATCGACGTCACTGCTTGAAGGTAGCCGCGACGTTTGGCGTCAAGGCGACGTTTGCCACCGGACCGGCAATACCGCTCTCTTTTGGTGCGCTGGCATCGTTGATGTCGTCAGCCGGATGTGTTCCAGCAGCGGCTGCAGGCAGCGTTCAAACCGTGTGGGGACGACGCGGCACCAGCGATGGCCGCTTCCTGAAACCCCGTGCCATCACCATCGATCTTCGCGATCAACTTTATATCGTGGACACAACGGGTCGTATCCAGGTGTTCGATGCTGATGGAAGACATTTGCGAACCTGGTCAACACCTCTGACTCAAAACGGTCGCCCGACTGGGCTGTCATTTGCCCCACGTGACAATCGGCTGTTGGTTGCGGACACGCATTACTATCGAATGCTCGCCTTCGATCCAATGGGCGAATTGTTGGAAGAACACCAAATCGGTGGCACTGCGGGCTACCAGCCAGGGCAATTCGCGTTTGTGACCGATGCGGTGACGGATGATCGCGGACGAGTTTTCGTTGGTGAATATGGCCAGAGCGATCGCATTCAGGCCTTTTCACCCGAGGGCGAGTTCTTATTTCAGTTTGGAGGCACGGGCCGCGAACCGGGAAAATTTCTGCGTCCGCAGAGTCTACTCATCGATGGCAATGAACTCTGGATCGCGGATGCTTGCAATCATCGAATTGCCAGATTCGATGTCTTTGGTGATCGAGCTCAGATGATCGATTGCTTCGGAACCGAAGGCGATCAACCGGGACAGTTTTATTACCCGTACGATCTGGTCATCGATACCGATGGCAGCTTGATGGTCTGTGAATATGGCAACCAACGCATCCAACGCTTAACAAAGACTGGCAAGCCATTGGCGATTTGGGGGGGCCCTGGGGCGCAGCCGGGTCAGCTTTATCAACCGTGGGGTCTGGTGATTGACTCACGTGGACGCACGCACGTGCTCGACAGCAACAATCACCGGGTGCAACGTTTTGTTATGCCAACCGCCTGACCAGAGCAAGTCACGCGACACTGTTTCGCGGCGCAAGACCGCTGTATCGCGAGTCTGCGTTACGGATTGCTAGCATCGGACATCGAACGTTTCAGTAACGATGCCCAAAGTGCGTAGCCCGCTTCATTTTGATGCAAGCGATCATCCCCGAATAATTCGCTACGTGGTTGGTCTTGTTGATCGAGGTAATACTGTGCTGTTGCCACAAAGCGCACGTTAGGTTCGGTCAATGCAACCTCACGAAGCATCGCATTGAGTTCCCGAATCGCCGGCCACACCGCAAAACGCTTGGGCGTCGGTGTGACCTCGACCAAATGAATGATGGCTTCGGGCTGATGTCGACGTGCAACTTCGATGATATGCCGCACAAGCGGTTCGACCTCGACTGGCGAGCGATCTTTCTTGCTGCCTGAAATATCATTGGCGACAAACACGATCAGATCGTCAAATTGGTGCGGTGTGATCAAACGCTCCGCAAAGACAACCAGGTCGACAAATTTGGCCCCACCGTAGCCACGCCGAATCACGGGTCGCGGAGCAAACGCCTCGGCGGCCGTATCCCACAGCCGAATGCTACTGCTGCCAAGCAGCATCAAAGCGTTTTCATCGGCCTGACGCTCGGCGTCCAATTGCAGCAAGGCGTCGATGTCGGACGACCAACGAGCAATCGCGGCCTCCCGATACGGCTCGGCAACGTCGATCTTGCAGTCTTTTTCTTGTCCCAAAACCACCTGGGATTCCGGCAACGCGGCAGCGATCACGGCCAACCAAATGAGACATGCCGACGAGGGAGGATTCGGACTCATGCGTTTTGGTTTTCCCAAATGTGCGACAGGTAATTCGATGGCATCCTTGGATCGATCTCAGCAGCGAACTCGTGAGCATCGTGATCCGTCGTGTCGGTGTTGCAAGCGGTCTTGTCACTGTTTGGCCAATCGCGAACACTGACGGAGTGAGCTGAAGTTTGATTTTGAGCGTTTCATCCCTTCCCCAAGCGGACCTGTCATCAATGGACCCCTTTGCGTCACTTTCTGACCCGCGGCTGGCCGCCGCCGGTTCGTACCAGAGTTATCAACGCCAGCGGCAAATGACGTTGGGCGATTTGTTGCTGGAAAATCGCATTGTGTTTTTGCAGGGCGAGATTCACACCGGCAATGCCAACGAAATCGTGATGAAATTGCTTTACTTGCAAAGCGAAAATCGCCGCAAAGACATCCATTTCTACATTAATTCACCCGGTGGCAGCGTGACCGCGACGCTCGCGATCTACGACACGATGCAAATGCTGTCTTGCCCGGTCGCGACGTACTG
>JBCCJB010000107.1:0-10436 GCA_039028015.1 Planctomycetota bacterium | reverse complement strand
TCGACAGCGTCGAATACAAGCTGCACAAGCAGGCACAGGATTTGGCCGATTTGCCACCCGCAAGCGATCCATCGAGTGCGATCGAGACATCGAATGATGTGCCCCCACCCAATAAGTCGACGCCCGAATCGTCGGCCGCATCGGAAGGTACGTCCGTCATCTCGAGCTAGCCAAGTCGTTGGTCAGCAACTGACATATCACGCAGCGTTCCTAGCAACAGATCCGCGATGGTCGAGTCAATGCGATTGATGATGCCACGCGGATCATGTTTATGCCGCTAAAGGCAACGCTTCATCGAGCAACCCGTCTGTCATGTTGATGCATCGATCGGCCGTCGCGGCAATGCCATCATCGTGCGTGATCATGGCAATGGTCAGACCATCATCGCGATTCAATTGCCGCAGCAATTCCAGAATCGTGGCACCGGTCTCCGTATCCAAATTGCCCGTGGGTTCATCGGCCAAAAGCATTTTGGGCTCGCACATCAGCGCCCGAGCGATCGCAACGCGTTGGATTTCGCCGCCCGACATTTCCGCCGGCTTGTGGTGACGCCGCTCGAGCAATCCAACACGTTCGAGCATCGCATGGGCCCGATGCCGCAGTGATCGCCGATGCGTCCAATAGCCAAAGACCGATTGTCGAATCATCGCCGGCGAAAGCACGTTCTCCAGCGCCGTTAATTCAGGCAACAGGTGGTAGAACTGAAAGATGATTCCAATGTCTCGATTACGGAACGCATCGCGTCCGCGTCGCGGCAGATCATCCACGCGGCGGCCATCAAACCAAACCTCGCCCACATCGGGGCGATCGAGTGTGGCCAGGATATGCATCAGCGTGCTCTTGCCGCTGCCGCTGCGGCCCACTAGTGCGGTCAACTCACCCGGCGCAAATCGCACATCGACGCCACGCAGCACGGGTAGCTCGACGCTCTTTTTGAAATAGCTTTTGTAGATTTGTCGCGCTTCAAGCATGAGCTGACCGTCTTAGGATGAATCGATTTCAGTAGGGGAGCGACTCGATGACTTTTGAGCCGAACGCGCTAGCGTCGGGCTTTATTCGAACAACTGGTTTGACTGGACACCCGCGGCTAGCGCCGTCGGCTCATGCGGGTGTTTCACCAAAATCTTGGGGGAAACCCCAGCTGAACAGCGCGACTTTGGATTAGCCGCTTGGCGTTAGCCGTGGTTCTCTCGGGCTAAACCGTGGCTATCGTCAAAACGGCTAATAAGCTGGGTAATACCATCATTCACGGTGTTTTCCTTCCAGAATGCCGCTGTCAAGTTAAGAACTAATTATTCAAATCGAAGTGCCGCGACGGGGTGCAATCGCGCCGCTCGCATTGCCGGCAGCACGCTGGCCGTGGTGGCAATGGCTACGGCACCCGCCATCACCCACGCCAATGTCAACGGCTGGACAATCGTTGGAATCTCGGTGAAGTAATACACGGTTGGGTCAAAGACTTCCTGACCCGTCAGCATCTCAATCCATCCGGCGATCTCGTTGATATTGCTGACGAACGCCAGGCCGCCAATCAAGCCGACCCCGCTGCCAACAATGCCCAGCAGCAATCCGTACGAGAGGAAGATGCTCATCACGCCGCCGCCGCTGGCGCCGAGTGCTTTGAGTGTGCCGATGTCGCGCGTCTTTTCAACCACGATCATAAAGAACGTGGCCAAGATGCCAAAGCCAGCCACCGCAATGATCAGGAACAACAAAATGTTCAAGATCGTCGTTTCCAACCGCACCGCCGCAAGCAGTGGCCCCTGCATGTCACGCCACGTTTGAATGGTGTAAGCATACCTGTCCGCAGGAAAACGCTGTCGCAGCGCATCGCGAACACCGTTTAAGTCCGCGGTCGGCGCGAGTTTGCACTGGATGGTCGTCACGCTGCGGATATCGCTCTCGGGATCAATCATGCCGCGAAAATCTTGCAGCCGGTCCAGACGCACGAACGCAAACGTGCTGTCGTACTCACTCATGCCCGATTCATAAAGGTCGACGACGGTGAACTTTTGATTGACGACCTTTGGGTTTTCCGATGCGTTGGGGAACATCATTCGGACGTCATCACCGGGCCGGCAGTAATAGTGATCCTGCACGTCGCCGTTGGCGTCACGCAGTTTGTTGCAACACGTCGAGATTCCCAGCACGATGCCGGGGTATTGCTCTTTGGACGGGTCAAAGTGCTTGGCTTGCGATAACTCGGACGTTGCGATCATGTCGTCGCCCGTTGAATCTCCCATCAGGGCCGACGGAATAAACGGACTGATTGTGGGACCCGATGACGATTCATTTGCGGTCGATGACTCGGTTGGCGTCGACGCCTCCGCATCATTGCCACGCGTTAATCGATTGAGCCGCTCGATTCTTTCACGTTCGGCTGCGAGGGTCCGCTCATACGCCACGCGTGCTTCACGATAATGCCAACCGGAAACCGGAAATTCGGGCCGCAAAGTGTCGTAGCCGTCATCCCGCAGCTCGAAGCTTACCTGACGCTTGTTTTCGGGGTGAACGAGATATCGCCCAAAGTGACTCACCGAGTCATACGTGGCCGCATCGATGCCCACCAAATTGACGTGCCGCGTAATGAGTTGACCGTTGAAATCGATCCCCAGCATGCTCGGCACGTGGACGCTGGCTGATGCACCGACGAGGTCGTCACCAACAATGTTCCGAATTTCTGCCAAATGGAATTCCGCATCCGGCATGCCACCGCTGGCATGGCACTCGATCACGATGTCCGATGCCAAACCATGCAAACGCTCGTGCATTTCGGCGGAAAAACCCGACATCACGCTGTTGACCACAATCAAGGTGGCCACCCCAAGCGTCACCGAGATGATTGACGCCAACGCGATGTAACGCGTCTTCAAATATCGAAAACAAAGCAGTAGGCGATACATCGTGATCCTGTGATGAACAAACCTGTCCGAGCAGCCGGAGTCTACGAAGCTGGCCTAGCCCAGGACAACGTCAGTCTGTCACCACGAAGATGCGGTTCACCGATGTGGTTTAGGTCCCGACGCGTTTG
Source organism: Planctomycetota bacterium (assembly GCA_039028015.1). Lineage (GTDB taxonomy): Bacteria > Planctomycetota > Planctomycetia > Pirellulales > Pirellulaceae > Rhodopirellula. Next base: position 7,405 of record JBCCJB010000107.1, on the reverse strand, counting down.
ATCAGGGTGACCTCATTGCCGGTGGCGTTAAAACGGCACTCGTCAACAAAGCTGCGCATCAAAACCAGGCCCTGACCACGCAACGCGGTCGATTTGGCCATCGCGTCATCGGCATCATCAAGCTCACCGTTGGTAAGCGAAGTTCCGCCAATCAGCTCTGCATCGCGGACCAAACCTTCCGCAATTGAGGTGTCGAATCCATTGCCGTGATCTTTCACGACGATGGTGACTTCGGATTTGGTGGCGGTGGCTCGCACGTGGACCTTGCGCTCCTTGAACGGAGATTGCTGCATCCGCGTCAGCATCGCCGGACTCGCTTTGCCCTCACGGGCCATTTCGCCGTGATGCGGACAATCCTCGGCTGCCAGTTCGAGATTGCCGTGGCAGATCGCGTTGGCAATGGCGTGTTCCATCGCCACTCCCAGCCGCACCATATCGACGCTCGACATCAGCTCCATGCCCGAACAAACCTGCATCCACAGACCCACCAGCGGCGTGATCAACGCTGGATCATTGGGCAGATCAAACGCGAACACGTTTTCCTGGAGCGTTGCGATCAAACGTTCATAGCTCGCATCGGTGTGAATCACCGCCAGCACATCCAAAATCCGTTCGGGCAGTAATTCATGCAGTTGATCCTTGGGAACGTAGCCCGCGGCCCCGCAGCGAAGCGCTTCGGCGGCCAGGTGCTCGCTGCCATGGCTGGTGACAAGGATGCAGGGCACGTGCGCGAAATCGGTCTTCATGGCTTGAACCAACTCCAAGCCGTTCACTTCCGGCATTTCCAGATCCGTGACGACCAGATCCGGTGAATTTTGGCGGAGCGCGGCCAGTGCCTGATTGCCATCGACCACGTGCGTCACGCGATGGTCGGCGGACTCCAAATGCATCTGGATCTCCAATGCCTGCGTTGCGCTGTCTTCCACCAATAAAATCGTCGCCATAAGTCGAAATCAGTTTGGTTGGGGACTCGAATTCAGTTCAGAACCGTCGGATCACGGTAACAGATTTGAATTCGCCAAATGGGCCGAGGTGGCGGTTCACCGACCGCTACGATGCCACCGCGTGTCAGATTCACTGCGTTTTCAACTTTTGCCCCTGGTTAAGATCGGAGCCCACCGATTTGGATTCACGATTGCCTGAATCGCTCGCCTCACGCTGCCAGTGGATCGTTCCACCAGCGGGAACGGCGACGCCCGGGTCAGGACAATCGCGACATGCGGAACATGCCGACGGCGAATTCGTGCTGTACTGGATGCACAATGGCCTCCGGACGCACGACAATCCGGCGCTTGATGTGGCGATTTCGTGGGCGCGACAGAACGGTTTACCGCTTCTGGTGTACCACGGATTATCCGAAAAATATCCTTTTGCTTCCGACCGTCACCACGCATTCATCATGCAGGCGGCGAGAGAGGTCCAACGGGAACTTGCTGACCTGGGCATTTCGTACGCTTTCCATCTGGAACGGCCTGGGCACCGGGGCCCGCACCTACGAGATCTGACCCGTCGCGCGGCCGTGCTCGTGACTGAGTTGATGCCGCTGCCACCGCTAACGTGTTGGCTCGAACGTTTACAGAGTCTGACATCGACGCCGATCGTCACCGTCGACACATCATGCTTGCTACCCGAATCTCATCTCAACGATATCGAACGCTCGGTCAACTTCGACGTGTTCAGTCGGCCATCGGCCTACCAGAAGGCAACCGCTTCCGCGTACGCCGAGATTCTGCAGCAGCCGTATCCGCAGCTGATCGACGATCCAGCAGCCCCACTGGGTTCATTGCGATACGACGGCCCACTTCAGTTCCAGCCGATCGATTTACAAGACCTCAGCATCGCCGAGGCAATCCGATCATGTCAGATCGATCACACGATCGCGCCCGTGTCGGACACGCGCGGTGGCAGTCGTCCCGGTTACCAACGATGGGAGCATTTCCTCGGCGAATCACTCGCCCGGTACGCCACACGCCGAACCAACGCGGCCGATCCGCACGGGGTGAGCCGACTGAGTGCTTATCTTCATTACGGAATGATCAGCCCATGGCGTATCGCTCGAAAAGCCGCCGAGTTATCGACGTCATCTGATCCAGTCGCCGCCAACAAGTTTCTCTATGAGTTTCTGGTTTGGCGTGAGATGTCGTTTCATTTCTGCGGCCGCCACGTCGAGCGTCTTGATTCATTGTCAGCCTTACCCCAGTGGGCTCAAGAAACGCTCATCCAACATGCTGGGGACCCGCGGGAAAGAACGTTTGCTTGGGAAACGCTGGCACGAGCCAAAACGCATGAGCCGTTTTGGAATGCGGCCCAGCGGAGTCTCATCAAACATGGCGAATTGCATAACAACGCTAGAATGACTTGGGGCAAAGCGTTTCTTGCAATGACCGACACGCCCGAACGGGCACTGCATCACTGCATCGATTTGAATCATCGCTACGCGCTCGATGGACGAAGCCCATCCAGTTATGGCGGCATCTTGTGGTGCTTTGGTCAATTCGATCGACCGCACGAACCAGAGACGCCCATTTTTGGTGCCATTCGTCCACGATCGGTGACGCAACACGCCGCTCGCATTGACGAGGAGGCGTATGGCTTGTGGGTCGATCGACCGATCGCATTGTCACCGCCACGCATTGCCATCATTGGTGCGGGAATAGCTGGCTTAGTTGCGGGGCGAACCTGGGCGGATCATGGTTTGGACGTTTGCCTTTTTGAAAAGTCACGCGGGCCCGGCGGTCGACTAGCGACACGCCGCGGCGACGGGTCACTTCAATTCGATCATGGAGCTCAATACTTCACGATCCGCAACGATGTGTTTGCGCGGCATGTCCGAAGCTGGATGGACATGGGACTCGTTCAACCCTGGATGGGTCGCATCGTAGCCTTGTCCGATGCCGGCAAGTCGATCGAACCAAAACGAGGCACGGCACGGTATGTCGGCATCCCCGGCAACAATGCGATTGCAAAACACCTGGCAGAAGATTTGGAAATTGTCACCCAAACACGCGTCGCACAGCTGCAACGTGACGGTGGCCGTTGGAAACTGCGAGACGACGACGATGGACTGCTGGGAACGTTCGATGTCGTTGTCGTCAATGCACCGCCTCCGCAGGCATCGGATCTGTTGCGAGATCATGTCGCTTGGGCAAACCGGATTGATCAGGTCCACATGAGTCCATGTTGGTCGGTCATGTTGCAGGCCGATGGCGTCAACGAGCTGCCCTACGAAGGTGCCTTTATCAACGAGGGACCACTGTCCTGGATCGCACGAAACGACACCAAACCGGGCCGCGTTGCTCCGGGTGATGCCAAGCTTGAAAGTTCCGACCGCGCCAATTGGATGCTTCATGCTTCAGCGGAGTGGACGATCGAACACCTGCAGCGGCCACCGGAGACCGTTGGACCACTTTTGGTCGATGCGTTCGCCAAAGCCACCGGGGCTTCCATTGGGACCATCCGTCATTGCGTGGCCCATCGTTGGCGTTACTCGGTCGCTGATAATCCACTGGATGATGGATGCCTCTGGGATCCGGCGCTCGGTTTGGGTGCCTGCGGTGATTGGTGCGCCGGCAGCCGTGTTGAGGGGGCGTTTGTCAGCGGCACGGCCATGGCCGGCGCGCTGCTGCGACACATCACTATCGATCGGGCACCCGGTCGAGTCGACGCCAAGCCGCTGGCGAGCATGACTTCGTAGCAACAACGTTGTCTGGCGCTCGCTGATCATGCCCAGTTGGTCTGACGAGTCGGTTTTGTTCAACTAACCGAATGAACGAATCCCTCGCTGATGTGAAACCATCCGACTCCAGCACCGCCGTGCTGCACTTTGAATGTCTCAGTGGTATCAGCGGTGATATGACGCTGGGTGCTCTGATTGACATTGGAGCATCCCTAGATGCGATCCAGTCGGGAGTCCGATCGATGGGGCTGCCTGATCTGTCGATGACCGCGGCCGAAGTCAAGAAAGCGGGCTTTCGAGCACAGCAAATCACGATCGCTCATCCGCCCGAATCCGCTCATCGTCACCTTCACCATATTGAAGCAATGATTGACGGCGCGACAGAGATTGACGATGCCGCCAAGACACTAGCAAAGGCCATCTTCCATCGCATCGCGGTTGCCGAAGCGAAGGTTCACGGAACAACGCTCAAAAAAGTGCACTTCCATGAGGTCGGTGCGATCGATTCCATCGCGGACATTGTGGGCGTTGCCATCGCCGTGACGTCATTGCAAATTTCGGCGGTCACGAGCTCGCCGATTCCGACGGGCCACGGCGAGATCACGATTGACCATGGTCGTGTCCCGCTTCCGGCTCCCGCGACCGCAGAGATCCTCTGCGGATTTCCGGTCGCGCCCACCAATATCCCCTACGAACTCACCACGCCGACAGGTGCCGCAATCATCACGACGCTGACCGAGTGTTTTGGTGACGGAATTGGGTCGTTTGGTCCCCCACCGAGCATGATTCCACATCGCATTGGCTACGGGGCTGGCACACGTGATTTGGAAGGACAGGCCAATGTGCTTCGAATCACCCTGGGCCATCGACATGAACAATCAATTGCACCCGAGATAACGATGGCTGGCATCGATTCGGATCGCGTCGCCTTAATCGAAACCAATCTTGACGACGCGGACCCGCAGATGATCGCGGGAGCGACACAACGTTTGCTAAACGCCGGAGCCCTCGACGTATGGCAGACACCCTGTGTGATGAAGAAAGGACGATTGGCGACGGTTGTTTCCGTTTTGGCCTCAACCGAACTGGCACCGACAATTCAGACGATCTTGTTGACACATACCACCAGCATTGGCGTGCGGCGTCACTTCGTTGAGCGCGCCAAGCTTCCTCGACGCGACCATCATGTCGACACGGATCTGGGACGCGTTCCGGGAAAACTCGTGACGCTGCCTGATGGTGGAATGCGATGGAAGCCTGACGATGATGCGATCCGAAACTTGACGGAGAAAACGGGCCAATCAAGTCACACGCTTCACTCGGTCGCTCAAACGCAATTTCAATCCTCTTCTCAATCCGATCTGGAAACTCAATGAGTGCCACCATCTCCTCCGACCAAACGGTTACCGCGTTACCCAATCGCGATGACGTTCCTGATCGCGACTGCTGGGACCTCAGTTCTCTTTACGCAGACGACGCGTCGTGGGAAGCGGACTTCGAAAAACTGTCCCAGCAAATCAACAAATTCGATTCGTATCGTGGCCGCCTGGGCGAATCAGCGCATTCACTTAGAGCGTTTCTAGATTTCGACGTCGCGTTTGATCGGATCGCCGAGCGTCTGGGGACCTATGCGTTTCTGAGGACAACCGAGAATCAAGCTGATAGTGATCATCAAGCACGCAAGATGCGATTCCAGAATCTGGCTGTCAAAGCATCTCAAGCGGCCAGCTTCATTCGGCCGGAGATCCTGGCCATTGAGCCTGAAAAGATGCAGTCAATGCTTGACGATCCAGCCTTGGCTGACTTTCGGCTTCAACTCGAGCGAATCGTCAGGTACCGACCGCACACTTTGACCGATCGCGAAGAGCGACTCTTGGCCATGCAAGGTGAAATGGCGGGGGCGGCCGGCAATGCCTTTCGACAGCTCAACGATGCCGATTTGAAATTTGGTGACGTGACCGACGAACGGGGCCGCGTGATGGAACTGTCCCATGCTTCGTTCGCGCAGTTTTTGCAAAGTCCGGATCGGGACGTGCGTTCCAAATCGTTCCATCAATACTACGAACAATTTGCCGGTCACGAAAACACGTTGGCGGCAACACTTGGCGGCAGCATCCAGCGTGATGTGTATTATGCCAAAGCTCGCAATTACGAATCGTCACTGGAAGCGTCCCTGTTTCCCGACAACGTGCCAGTCGCGGTGTACGACAACCTCATCGAAGCCGTCCACGAATCGCTGCCGGCGGTTCATCACTATCTGGATGTCCGCCGTCGGAAGATGGATCTGGCGGATTTGCATCATTACGACACATACGTGCCGATTCTGTCGGAGATCACCAAGCATCACACTTGGGATGCCGCCGTTGATGTCGTGTTGGAGTCGCTGGCGCCGCTGGGAAGTGACTACGTCGGGACACTTGCCGACGGCCTTCGTGGTCGCTGGTCCGACCGTTATCCCAACCGTGGCAAACAGAGCGGCGCGTTCAGTTGCGGCTCATTCGATGGCGACCCGTACATCTTGATGAACTTCAAAGAAGAAGTGCTCAGCGATGTCTTCACGTTGACTCACGAAGCCGGCCACTCAATGCACAGTTGGTATTCGTCTCATCACCAACCGTTCCAGTATTACGATTACACGATCTTTGTTGCCGAAGTGGCCAGCACATTCAACGAGCAATTGTTGACGCAACATTTGCTCGACAACGCGACCGACGAACGTGAGCGGGCCTACCTGATCAACAACGAACTCGACAGCATCCGGGCAACGGTCGTTCGGCAGACCATGTTTGCTGAATTCGAGAAGATCACCCATGAAATGGCGGAGGCGGGCGAACCGCTCACCGTGGTCGCGTTCCGATCGACGTATCGCAAGCTGTTGGAGTCTTACTTTGGCCCGGAGTTTGTGATCGACGAAGTGCTGGAACTGGAGTGTTTTCGCATCCCTCATTTTTATCGCGCGTTCTATGTCTACAAGTACGCCACGGGATTGAGTGCGGCGGTCGCATTATCACGCCGGGTGCTTGCTGGCAGTGATACCGAGCTTTCCGACTACCTCAATTTCCTAAAGGGTGGATGCAGCCAGGATCCGCTCGACCTGCTCCGAGGGGCCGGTGTCGACATGACCCAGCCCAATGCCGTCAACACGACGCTGGAACACTTCGCTGACTTGACCAAGCAGTTGGACGAGTTGATTTGACATCAAAATGACTCACAAATTGATATCAGTGTGGTGTCACTTTGATGTCAGTTTGTTAGGTGCCACTTTCGATCGCAAATAGCCAAAATTTTATTTTTGCCGTGTTTCACGGCGTCAAAACTTCTCTGACCGTGTGATTGGGCCGAATTGGTCCGACCGATGCGATCCAGTTCGTTCGAAACGCTCGCGGGTGTTCCGCGGCGTCAAATTCGAATCACTCACGGAGCACGGTCATGTCCCGGTTTCAATCTCTTCGATCTGGTTTCGCCTCTTTTGGAAAGTTGGCACTGATCCCTTGTCTCACGGTCGCACTGATCGCTGCGGCGGACACGTCATCGGCCAAGGCTGGCGGATTCAGCTTGTCGATTGGCAACCCAGGTCTGGTTCCCTTTGGCGGGCCGTTCGGTGGCGTCAATCGCGTCGGCGTCGGCTACCCCGGATTTGGTGTTTCCACATTCTCGACAGGCTTCCGTGGCGTTTCGCCTTATCGAGCCTACTACCCAAGAGCGTCGCGATTCAATTATGTCGCCCCG
>JBCCJB010000106.1:0-10820 GCA_039028015.1 Planctomycetota bacterium | reverse complement strand
TCGAATCCAGTATCGCCCACCTTAGGTTGGCGAAGTCTCGTTGCAGACTTTCCCGTAACTTCGGTCGCACCGAACTCCAACCCCATCAGTGCTTGGTATTGATAATCTATCACTCAACCACCATCAGCAGTCCGAGCTAGATCAAGCCGTATCATGTGAATCCGTACCCGAAGGGTCGGTAACACTCGAAAAGCTTAGTTGGGTTTTAGTTTCCCGCCTGTGAAACCATGAGCAGCACGCTCGTGATGATCGCGGCGATCGTGCGGATGACGTTCCAGCGGTTCCATTGATGCTCGAACGCATCTCGTGCTTCGCTGACTTCGTCATCGTTGGCCGTAGCGATGTCGAACTCCTGCAGCCGATTATTGAGTGGAATATTGATCATGATTGTGGGCATCTGAACCAACAACAGATAGAGAGCGGCTGCCAACACGATTAGTGCTTGTTGAGCCCCAGCCAATTTGAAAAAGCCAAGGCCCGTGGCGACGAGTAGGCTGATCGGAGATCCTATCCAAACCAACATAAAAAGCGGTTGGTTGTCTTGAATGACACCATCGATACCTTGAAACGCCCGAATGAATTCCCGGTCGCTGAGCCTTGCGATGCCGGGCATCACAACGACCGCGAAAGCAAAGAGCAAACCGGCGACCAATGAACAAAGGACCGTCGCCACGATGCCAATGATTGCGAAATATCCCATGCGATCAATTTGTCATGTGGACTGATTCGGCTCGCTCACGCCGATTGCCGCGGAGAGAAGTGATGGCTCATCCCACTGTGATGTTGGGCGGACGTCGACGAGGTTGCCGCGTGACATGACACCGATGCGGTCACACATGCCAAGCAGCTCGGGTAGGTAGCTGCTGGTCATCAGAATTGCCTTGCCTTCATCAGCAAGCTTTGCAATGACCTGATAAATGGTTTGCTTGCTGCCGATGTCGATGCCGCGGGTGGGTTCATCGAGTAGCAACACGTTGCACTCGTGATATAATAACCGCCCCAGCGCAATCTTTTGTTGATTGCCACCGGACAACTCTCCAACATGCTGCCGCGCCGATCCAGATTTGATGTCCAGCCGCTGTCGCATTGAATCGGTCGCTGCATCCAACCGCGTGTCCGAAACCCACGCAAGGGAACCAATCATTGATTGAGGACGAGCATCAAGCTTGGTGAGCGTCATGTTCTCGGTCAAACTGCGATCCAACAGCAGTCCTTCGTTCTTGCGATCTTCGGATAATAAGCCGAAGCCGCGTTGCCAACTCTGCCTGGCCGACTGGGAAACGGGAAAACTCGCGGTCTGGGGCAACGCATCGAGACCAAACAGCCCTCGTGCCAGCTCAGTCCGCCCAGCACCAATCAATCCCGCCAGTCCAACAATTTCTCCGGGATAAAGATTGAGTGACTGCTGTGAGCTTGGATCGGTCCATTGCAAAACAGGATCCGCTTGGCCGTTTGCCGCGATTGATTGCCGTGCGGGATAGAGATCGGAGACGTCGCGACCCACCATCATTTCCACGATTCGCGACATCGGGGTGGGCATTTCGGATTGATCGGTCTGTAGATCATTCAAGCCTGCTGAATCGTCCTTTAATACTGAGCCAGCATCATCGCCGCGGGTCTTTTCGATTCGTCCGGTGCCGACGCTGCGTCCGTCACGCAGCACGGTGAATCGGTCGCAGATTTGGCTGCACTCTTCCAAGAAATGGCTGATGTAAACAACGCTGACACCGGTTCGTTTCAAGCGATCAATGACCATGAGTAAATGATCGGTGTCGACCCGCGTCAAACTGCTGGTGGGTTCATCCAGAATCAGCACTTTCAGCCGATCGGATCGGACCGCGCGGGCGATCTCAACCATCTGTTGACTCGCGATCGACAGGTCTCCCACCGGCTGATCCAAATCCAGGTCCGTCACTTGAAGTCTTGCCAATGCGTCCCGAGCAATTGCTCGTCGCTGGCGTCCGTCGATCAAGCCCAGACGTCCACGCAGTCCGCTAGGACGTGGTGGATCACCCAGCGTGATATTTTCCGCCACCGAAAGATCGGAAGCCAAATTCAATTCCTGATAAATCATCGCGATGCCATCAGCAATGGATTGACGCGGGTCACTGCCGCGCAGCACCTGACCATCAAGTTCCACCTGTCCCGCATCGGGCGTGATCGCTCCGCTCAAGATCTTCATCAGCGTTGATTTGCCTGCACCGTTTTCGCCGATGATTGCGTGCACTTCGCCACGGCGAACACGAAAGTCGACGCCGCTAAGCGCGCGAGTCGCACCGAATGATTTTTCGATGCCACGCACAACCAAACGCCACGCAGGCATGCCAGATTCGGATTGCGACGTCATGCCGTTATCGATTTCATTCCGATCTTGAATTGATGTTGATCGCGAATTGACCGTGATCGCGAACTGAGACTTCTCGCAAGGGGGAATCGATTTCCGTTGCGGGCATGTCATGCTTGGGATTTGGGTTCCAAATCAGCCGAGGGACCTTGGGGACAAGATCCGACCGATCGCATGATATTCTCTACACGGCTTGATCATAGCGAGCGAGCCGGTCTTGTCTCGATTCTCTGATCCGATTTCACTCCTCGCGGGTTGCCCACACATGATGTCAAGCATTGATTCGTCCCAACACCGCTCGCTTCGTCACACCAAGATCATTGCGACGCTGGGTCCGGCGACCGAATCGGAATCAATGTTAGAAAAGATCATCGATGCGGGTGTTGATGTCGTGAGATTGAACATGGCCCACGGATCAAGCCAATGGGTGATCGACATCGTGGCACGGATTCGCCGCGTCTCGGATCGAATTGGCCGCCATGTCGCCGTAATGATGGATGTCAAAGGCCCTGAAATTCGGACGGGCATGGTGGACCAACCCGTGGTGCTAAATGCCGGTGATGTGTTGCAATTGGTCACCGAAGATGCCGATCCGGACACTCCCAATCCGTTGGAGGTCACCGCCCGGCTGACCGTATCGGTTAATTACCGCGATCTGCCCTCAGCGATCGACGTGGGCCAAACGGTCATGGTCGATAGCGGTCTGCTGCGCATGAAGGTGCTCGCAAAATCCACTACGCATATCGCTTGTGAAGTGCTGACGCCTGGCACAATCACATCCCGGCGGCACATCAATTTGCCCGGAGTCAAAATCAATCTGCCCGCATTGACGGAGAAAGACCATCGTGATTTGGAAGCAGGGATAAAGGCGGACATTGATTTCGTCGCGTTGTCGTTTGTGCGGACGGCGGCGGATGTGCAAACGCTCCGCGATTTTCTGACGGAGCATCAATCGCAGGCCAAAATCGTTTCCAAAATTGAAGACCAATCGGGCGTCCGCAACATGCACGGCATCATCGAGAAGTCGGATGGCATCATGGTGGCAAGAGGCGATTTGGGAATCGAAATTGATTTCGAAGAATTACCTCTGGTGCAGTCGCAATTGATTCAAGCGTGTCAGGCCGAAGGCAAGCCGGTCATCGTCGCAACGCATTTGCTCGAATCGATGATTGACTCACCGATCCCAACCCGTGCCGAGGTCTCGGATGTCTCAAACGCCGTCCGCGAGCAAGCCGATGCGGTAATGCTGTCCGGGGAGACGACGACCGGTGCCTACCCGCTGGAGGCGGTTGATGCACTCAAACGAATCATCAGCAGCATCGAACCATCGATCGACAGCAAATTAAACGCCAGCATCGTGCTGCGAGAACCCAAAGCCATGCTGTTGAGATCGTCGGCAACGCTAGCACAGGAACTCGGGGATTCGGGCGTTGTGGTTTTTACTCGCAGTGGTTTCCTGGCGTATGTCCTTGGTGCTCTTAGACCACGCGGCGTTCCAATCTACGCGTTCACCGACAACGAAACACTCTTTCATCAACTGCTTTTGCCTTGGGGCGTTGAGCCGTTCTTGATGCCCTTTAGCGAAGACCCCGAACAAACGATTCAGGATGCTCTGTCGATGCTCCGTGATCGTGGTTGGTGTGCGCCCGGAACCACGCTGGGGTTCATCACGAACATCTTGGCCGACGGTAAGATCGTCGACACGCTTCAGTTGCGAACGGTGGAGGCCGAAACTTAAGAACCGCCAATCAATAACTGGACTACCAAACTGTCTCTCCCAGCCCCGCGAAGCGGGAATAGCTGGGAGAGATTTCGAGAGAGGGTCTAGGAATCCGCCAGTTATTGATTGGCCGTTCCTTAGCCAACCGCAACGCAGCCGCGTCCCACCCGACGGATCGGAGGATGTAACGAGGTGATCGTCAGCCAATCCTTTGTGATCGCTGTAGACAAAATGCATGCTCGTTTGCTTAGGAGCCGACGCGAAACGCTTCGATTTCGAACGGGTTGTCGCGATAAGGGTCTTTGCCCACGCACAAAAGCCAAAGCGACCACGAACCGTAGACAACCAAGAAAAACGGACCCCAACGTGCGTACTGTCGAACATGAACCCGCTCGTGGTCGCGTGTTCGATTGAGATGTTCCGGCGTCCTTGCCAGGACGACGTGTCCGAGCGTCATAGCCGCCGCCGACACAGGCATCTTGGAAAGCGTCCACGCAATCGCGGGACCATAGATCTCAATCACGCCCGTGTGAATCTGAATCCGGCCGCCAAGGATCAGGCCAATCGCCAAACCCAACATCGTGTTGGGTCCCGCCCACAAATAGGACATCACGCATTTGAGCCATTGAGCACGCAAGGTCTATCGAGCACGCAAGGTTCATTCAGCACGCAAGATCTAGCGTGCAACGTCGTAAGCGAACAACAACTCTTGGTCGCGGATATAGAGCGTTTGGTTTGCGATCACGGGATGGGACCAGATCGCACCGCGATCACGCGGCAGTTCGGTTTGGCTGGGCAATGTGACTTGGCCACGAGGCTGCCATCGTTGACGACTGGGTTCGACCAAGATGACCGAGCCATCTTTGTCGTTGTAGCAATACAAACGACCGTCGGCATACGCGATGCTACCGGAGCGATTAGGCCGCAGCTTTTCACTCCAAAGTGTGTCACCCGTTTCGAGGTCCTGTGCCATCCATGTGCCGCCATTTGATTTGGTAAATCCGTAGACCACACCATCGACAAGCACGACGCCGCCGTGATGGTTCATCATCGTTTTGCCGTCCAAATGATAAATCTGCTGAGCGTCGATTCCCTCGCTTGATGCTTGCAACTGCAACAACACATTTCCCGAACCATAATCGCTGGTGTGATAAATCATTGCACCCGTAAGCAACGGCGTTGGGATCGTCGCGACATCATTTCCCGTGGTCGGATTGGCGAAAACCTGATCGCCCGATTGCGTGTCAAATGCCACCAGGCCGATTGAAGCGGCGGTGACATAATACGAATTGGTTCCCACCGTGCCTTTCATCACGGAAACGTAATGAGCCGGAGTCGATACGCCGCGTTATTGCAAAACCACACGGCCGGTCTGTCGGTCCAACGCAATCATGAAATTATCCTGGCCAGGAGTCACCACAATGCGTTGGTCATCCACCAAAACCGACTCGCTGTAACCCCACTTCGGAATCGCACCGCCATAATCGGCCACCATATCGACTGACCAACGAACGTCACCGGTATCGCGATCCAAACATGCGACGATACCCACATCGGACACCACAAAGACATCGCGGCCATCGATCGTCGGCGTGCTGCGCGGGCCGGCGCCCCAGCCAGCGTTGTAGTCCTCACCGGTCCCAGCTCGCGAGACTGTCGTTTGCCAAGCGGTCGTGCCGGTGTCGGCATCCAAACAGATCACGAAACAATCCGTTGCATCGGAGCCCATCGTGAAAATCTGGCCATCGACGATGGCCAAACTGCTGTAGCCACGCCCCAAATTCGTGGCTTCCCAGGACAACGGAGGACCCTGTTCGGGCCAGTTCTGCAAAAGCAATTGTGGTGCTGCCTTCCCATCGCGATTGGGTCCACGCCATTGAGGCCAATCGGAAGAATCCGACCATGCCAAAGGCATCCCTGCAAATAGCGTCCATCCAAAGAAGATAAGAAACACAAAGGCCCATCGGTCGTTGGTCAAGCGATGCATAGCGTGGCAAGCTGGCGAAATCTGGAAGCTGGAAGCTGGAAGTCAATCACGTTGATGCTAATCCGGTCGAGCACGCCCAAGGCGACTCTGATTCAGACCCAACGCGTGCACAACTTACCAAGATTGTTGGTGCATTCGTCTTTTTTCAAAGATTTCTATTTTCTGGCGAACCAAATGCTGACATAAGGCTCTAAACTCGCAATCTCAGTGGTCCGTCTCCTGGCCGCCGAGAAAACTTTCTTTTTTTGTGCTCACGACCGCACCGCTGGAACGGTGCCGGGAGGTTCCCATGCGACTGTTCGAAACGATCTCCATGCAAATCGCAAAACTCATCCAACAGGTTGAGATTCGCGGCACGCTGGCATCGTACGGCGGTAATCATGCGACCTGGTTGGGATCCAATGATCGGCGAGGCCTTTTTGGGTCAGCCGCCATAAATCCCGTTGTCGTGAAGCCTCGCTATGCCATGCGGAGTTCGGTCACCGGACCGAATGATAGCCGCACCACAGCAACCGTCACTCATGGCGGTTCAATTGGGTGCGGCTTGTTCCGACATGATGCGTTGGACTTGGACCAAACGTGTCCGGCCAATCGTTTATCGATGGTTTTGAAGACGTCTTAGGCAACATTTGTCGGCGGTGTTTGCCTGCCGGCAGATCGAGCCAAACAACTGATGCGTCGCGGTAACCAGACCAACCGGTCAGGTCTCCGAGCCTACCAATCCTTTTGACGATCGCTTTCGTGCGCTCGTCGGATTGAACGTCCCGCAACAGATGACTTTGCGTTCGCGGAGTTTGAGTTGATTGGCTTCGTTCATTTGGGTGGCTTGAACCGTGCGGTGTCCGCGGCTGAATCGCATTTCCGAGCAGGTCCGTCTTGCGACGGCCCATGTTCAACGAGGACCAAGCTCGAACTAGAGAGTGCCATCATGACGATGACAATGAAGACTCCCGATTCCCTAACCAAATCGACCCCGTCGATCCGAGACCGATCAGCGACTTCGTCGGTTTCGAGTCAAACCGCAACGGTCGCATCGCTGGTGCGCGCCGCTCAAGACGGTGATCGCGCGGCGATGGGTGCGTTGTTTGATCGTTATCACGGTGCCATCATCGCGTTGGCCATGCAACGGGTTCGCAATGCGCATGAAGCCGAGGAACTGGCGCAAGATGTGTTTGTTCAAGCCATGTTGAAAATCGATCAATTGCGGGTGCCGGACGCCTTTGGTGGCTGGCTGCGTCAGATCGTTCACCGCATGGCGATCAATCGGCTTTGCCGCAACCGTTCGGCAACCGCGTGTGACCCAGAAACGCTGGAAACGACGTGCGTTGACGATGTTTCGCCGATTCGGCTTGCCGAAGATCGTGAGCGTGCTGCTGCCGTTCGTCACGGTATTGGTCGACTCGGCGAATTGGACCAGCAGACTTTGAACGCGTTTTATCTTCGTGGTCAAACGTTGGTTCAAATGAGCGAGCAATTTGACGCACCGATCGGAACGATCAAACGACGACTGCACACTGCTCGAAAGCGGTTGGCCGAAAAGATGCGTGAGGGCAGCTCAATCGTACCCTGCGTCCACGATGAACCTGTGTACGGACAGGCTGTTTAAGCCACCGCACGCGTATCGACGACGGCGAGTTCGCTCGCCGTCGTCTTCATCCATCTTTCACCGTCAAACTTCATTAGCTGCGTGCTTGGGTGCATCAATTTGTTCAGCAAGAGTTCAATCTGATCTTGCTGAATGACGCTCAAGTCAGCATCGACGAGAATCACATCCATCACGCCAACGCGGTGGGCGACATCCATCATGCCTTGGGCCGGTGACTGGGGAACGATGATCGGTCGATTTTTCAATCCTGCCATCGACGCGTGAAACGCACGCAGCGTGACCGCTCCGCCACGCATTTCAAATTGATCGATGACGGTGTAACGCAGATCATCGATATGATCTCCCAGACGTTGCGAGAACGCGTCGATCAAGCCGGCGGTTCGTTGTCCATCGCCAATGCCGATCTCCAAAACGCGACAGGCCGACGCGGGAATGTCGCGCAGCAGTCGCTGAATGGGTGACCGTGATGCGATCGATAAAACCGACCGGCGTGACGATGCCGACACATCGGGCTTCTTTGCTGCCGCAGTCTCGTTTTGTGGCGAAGACGCCGGTCGAGTCGCTCCGGACGGTCTCTTACTGTCCAATTCAGCGTGGGGCTTCGCCGACGTCGTGTCTCGACCTCGCAACGTGTTCCAGAGTTTCCGCAGCGGCATTGACGTTTCCACCTCGAATTCAATGACTCCGCGATCACGCCGGGTAACGAATCGCTCAAACAGTCGTGTCCAAACACACGGCTGATCCATGGTCAATCACGCGGACACAAGCCGCACAGTGGAAACGTCGGATGATTTCTCAATCCGCGTGCATCGAACTGGTCAAAGTCCGATTAGGCAAAATACGGTACGACTCACCGACAACATGCCGCTGTGTTGTCGTTCCTACTGAACCACTGCTTGATCACGATCACGTTTTAGCCACCTCCGGTGCACCGAACAGTTGTGCACCAGCCCCATCATTGAAGTACACCCGATTACGGCCCACCTTCTTGGCAGCGTACAAGGCTTCGTCGGCCCGTCGCACGAGCGGGCCGATCGCCAGATCATCCTTGGGCCTCGAGAGCCCCACGCTGATCGTCACCTGCAGCGTGTCACCACCTGCGGTGATGGTTTGCTCTGCAAGTGCTTTTCGAAACGCGTTCATTTGCTGAGCCGCAAGCCGGATGGGAGCGTCCGTCAAGATCGCAAACTCTTCACCACCGAACCGTGCGACCATCAGCGCGTCCGATAAATCGGCTTCCAACTTGGTAGCCACCTGTTGCAGCACAACGTCGCCGACGGGGTGGCCGTACGTGTCATTGATGGATTTGAAGTGATCGATGTCAATGAGCACCAGGACAAACGTGGTGCCACCTTTGCGATAGATCTCGAAGAGTTCATCGAGTTTCTTGTCGAAAGCGCGGCGGTTGTGCAGACCGGTTAATCCATCCGTGCGTGCTTCAGCAAGGTAGGACTCAATCTGTTGCGTTTGCTCTTCCAGTTGAGATTCCGCCGCCGCCAATCGAGACTGCAAGGCCTCGTTGGTCGACATCATTTGACCAAGCAGGGTGACCAGGCGGGCGTCGCTGCTGCCGGGCGACGAATCAGTTGCAACGTCGACGGTCCCAGCCGCGTTCATATTTTGACGCACCGCGGCGCTTATTTCGCCAATCTGCAACTGGTAGCTCGAGACGTTCCCGGAATACTCCGTCGTCCAGCGTGACAAACCTTCCAGAAGTCCCACCATTCGCTGCCGTTCATGATCACTGACCAACGAATGATCCGACAAATCACCGTGTGAACCCGAGCGGCGACGCCCCAGCCAAAAACCCACCGCCAGCAAGACGACGCCAAAGACAAGTCCGGTCAGCAATAGCATCGGAGAAACGGCGGGCATCGTTAATGCACTTCGAGCGGGGTCGCAACATCGACGGGATCGCCGATCATTTCGCCACGAGCGATGACAACCAAACCGCTGTCGG
Organism: Planctomycetota bacterium; assembly: GCA_039028015.1. GTDB lineage: Bacteria > Planctomycetota > Planctomycetia > Pirellulales > Pirellulaceae > Rhodopirellula. The sequence goes on along the minus strand of JBCCJB010000106.1, from coordinate 1,203 downwards.
TAACCGTCAGACCTCGCGCCGCATCGGCGGCGTGATCATATCCAATTTCGGTTTCGGGAGGGATATCAACACCCTTGTCGACAATGACGCGTCGCAGACGACTATGCCGGCCAACGCTGACGTGGTCAAACAGAATGCTGTCCTGGACTTGGGCATAGCTGTTGATGCGACAGCCCGCACCAATGATGCTCCGCCGAACACTGCCACCGCTTAGAATGGCGCCCTGACAAACGATGGAATCGTGCGCTTCGCCCCGGCGCGTGCTTCGGTCTTCACTGCCAAAAACAAACTTGGGCGGGGGCAATTGTTGTTGGTGTGAACGGATCGGCCAATGTTGGTCGTACAGATTGAGTTGCGGGTCGACGTGGATCAAATCCATGTTGGCGTCGTAATAGGCATCGAGCGTGCCGACATCTCGCCAGTAAGCCTCGCGTTTGCGATTCTCGTCGGTGAACGGAAATCCAAACACGCGTGCATTTTCAATGGCGCCGGGGATGATGTTTTTGCCAAAATCGTGATCGCTATCATCACGCGTCGCATCATCGCAAAGCCGCTCAAACAAAAATCTCGCCTTGAACACGTAGATGCCCATCGAAGCGAGACACTGATCGGGATTGTCAGGCATGCCGACGGGGTGCGATGGTTTTTCTTGAAAGTCGACCAAGCGGTGATCGGCATCGACTTGCATCACGCCGAATGCCCTGGCTTCATCGCGTGAGACGGGCAATGCTCCGACCGTGACATCGGCGTCGGTCTGATGGTGGAAATCGACCATCGCACCGTAGTCCATTTTGTAAAGGTGATCGCCCGCCAGAATCACAATCGTATCGGGACATTCGCGTTCGATCGCATAGATATTTTGATAAACAGCGTCGGCCGTTCCCTGATACCAGTTGTCGTCGATCCGCTGCTGAGGCGGGACAACGTCGACAAATTCACCCAGTTCACGACAAAAATAGTGTCGCCAGGCAACATTGATATGTCGGTCGAGCGATTGTGCTTTGTATTGCGTCAGCAAAAGCAGTCGGCGCATGCCGCTGTTGAGGCAATTGCTGAGCACAAAATCGATAATGCGGTAGCACCCTCCAATGGGTACTGCAGGCTTAGCACGATCTCGCGTTAGCGGCTCCAAGCGCGAACCTCGACCCCCCGCCAGAATGACAGTCAGCGTATTACGCATCGTCACTCGATTTCCCTCCGTTG
>JBCCJB010000105.1:0-10948 GCA_039028015.1 Planctomycetota bacterium | reverse complement strand
GGCTCTCCGAAATGGGGTCTGAGTTTCGAAGGGCATCACCTCTCGCTCAACTTCGTTTGCGAAGGCGGACGTGTCGTCGATAGCACACCTCAATTCATGGCGAGCAATCCCGCAACGGTCATGTCGGACACAAGCTCAACGCTGGGCAAGGGAACGCGTGTCCTGGCTGCGGAAGAACAGTTGGCATTTAACTTGATCAACATGCTGACCGACAAGCAGCAGGCCACCGCGATCATCGCGGACGAGGCTCCCGCCGAATTACGATTTGCCGGTGAAGCTCAAGCCGCCGTTGGATCACCTGAGGGAATCACCTTTGAACAACTTGGTCCCAAGCAACGGGCGCTGCTCAAAGAGCTTGTGGCGTTGTACTTCGACGTCGCTCCTGATCGTGTCGCCAAGACGCGACACGCGATCGCAGAGGAAGACGGCTGGGATGGCGTTCATTTTGCCTGGTCCGGGGCGACCGAACCGGGCATTGGACATTACTACCGGATACGCGGCGAACGTTTCTTGATTGAGTTTGTCAACACGCAAGCAGATCCGTTGGGCAACCCGGCGAATCACATCCACTGTGTGCTTCGCGATTTGACCGGCGACTTTGACCTGCCCAATTCCTGATGGAATTTGGAGCGTGGTCGCTGTTGCCGCCGGTTGCTGCAATCACGCTCGCACTCGCGACCAAACGTGTCGTTGTGCCCATGCTGATCGGCATCGTCAGTGGTGCCATTCTGCTTTCGGCCGACTCGGTTTCTGTTGATACACCCAGCGGAAACACGGCGACTGAACTCGGACAACGAGTCGCAAGCAGTCTGTGGATCACATTTGACTGTCTTTGGCAATCGATGAGCGACGGTGACCATATCCGAGTGCTGATATTTTCAGTTTTGCTCGGCGCGATGATCGGTGTGCTTGAAGCCGGCGGTTGCTTACGTCGCTTGATTTTGGCGGCATCACGTAAGGTGCGTTCACGGCGTGGTGGTCAAACGCTGATTGCAAGTTCGGGGCTGATCATTTTCTTTGATGACTATGCCAACACGCTATTGGTGGGCGGGACGATGCGATCGACGGCCGATCGGTTTCGCATTTCACGCGCGAAACTCGCCTACCTTGTCGATTCCACCGCGGCACCTGTCGCGGGACTCACTCTGATCAGCACTTGGGTAGCGACCGAGTTGAGTTACCTCGACGAAGGGTTACGAGCGGCAGGCATTGATAACCCGGGCCTTGCCGTATCGGTGTTCACTCAAAGCCTGGCGTATCGGTTCTATCCCATCCTCGCGATCGTCATGGTCATCGCCATCGCCATCATGGGTCGTGATTATGGCCCCATGCGAATCGCTGAGCTCGATGCCCAACGAACCATTCCAGAAAACGATCCGTTGGATACGGCGACAATTGAATTTCGTCGACGGGATCTCATTGCGTCGATCACTCCCATTGTCAGCGTGATCATCAGTGTCTTGGTGGTGTTGTTTTGGACCGGTCGATCGGCCGTCGACGAAGTCATGTTCGACTGGCTGACGCTTGGTCAGATCCTCGGATCAGGCGACTCGTATCTGGCACTCATGATCGCCGGTGCGGTCGGTTTGATCATCGCTTTTGCTTTGCACGTCATCGACCGGCATCAGACGACGCACCGAGAAGTGAGTGCGCGTTTGCTGGTCGCCGCCGCACGGGGTGCTTTTGACATGATGCCCGCCATGATGATTCTGTGGTTGGCTTGGGCGCTTTCGTCATTCACGACATCGGACGCGTTGGACACCGGTGGATTCTTGGCGAGTTATTTGAGCGACCGCTTGAATGTGGTTTGGCTGCCCACCTGCGTGTTTGTCCTTTCCGGACTCGTCGCGTTTGCAACGGGAACCAGCTGGGGCACGATGGCGTTGCTGACACCGCTGTCGGTCACGTTATCGATTGACATGGTCATGCTGGATGCTGGTGTCATGGCATTGCCGGAGCTCACTAGTGGTGATGCCCAGTGGGCCAATCAGCCAATTGTGCTGGAGACGTTTAGCGGCGTTTTAGCAGGTGCCATATTTGGCGATCACTGCTCACCGATCTCCGATACCACCGTGTTATCCAGTCGTGCCAGCGGCTGTGATCATATCACCCACGTTCGAACGCAAATGCCGTACGCCTTAACGGTTGCAAGTGTCAGCGTTGTGCTGGGGACTGTTCCGGTTGCATGGGGTTGCCCGGTTTGGCTCGCATTGACGCTGTCGTTTATGGCGGTCGTCGGAATTGTTCGTTTGGTTGGTCGACCGGCTGTCAGCGACGCCGCGACTGAAATTGATTCGTGAGTGAGCAGCGTCCGATAACTTGATCGAGATGATCAACCGGACTCCACGCACTTCATGACGAATCACGCCAAGGGGCTCCGCGTGTCGCAGGCCACCACTCCCGAAGAACAGGGCATCGCCAAGGCCGCCATCCTCTTGATGAGTTTGCCGACGAAGGTGGCCGCATCGGTCCTGGGCCAGTTACCACCGCGGTTGATCGAAAAGATCAGCATCAAGATCGCACAGATCGATTCTGTCGGTGGTGACGAACAAGAGGTCGTGATCGCGGAGTTCCTAACCAGCAAAGCGAGTTCGATTTATGCCAGTCCGGGCGGATTGGAGCGAGCCAAGGAGCTGATCAAAGAAGCGTTGGGACGCGATGCGTCCGAGTTGCTTGGCAATTTGCAGCAGACCATCGAGGCGATGCCGTTCGGCTACGTCAAGAAAGTCGATTCGCAGACGTTGTTGCAATTCATCGGCGATGAACATCCGCAAACAATCGCCTTGCTGCTTTCACATGTTCCTGCACCGTACGCGGCTGAAGTCATGGCAGGTCTGCAACCCGACAAACAACTCGAAGTGATTCGTCGAATAGCGTCGATTGGCCGAACAAGTCCGGACGCGGTTTCCGAACTGGAACGCGGTCTTGAACTTCGCTTGTCCAGCATGGTGAACCAACAGCACAGCCACACCGGTGGTATCGAAAGCGTCGCCGAAATCCTGAACGTGGTCGAACGCAGCATCGAACGCGTGATCATGGAGTCGCTGGGACGCGAGGATCCGGAACTGTCCGATGAAATTCGTCGTTTGATGTTTGTCTTCGAAGACATCGCAAAGTTGGGCGACCGCGACATCCAGTCGTTGTTAAAGAATGTCGAAACGGCCCAGTGGGCGATGTCACTCAAGGGAGCCAGCGAGACGCTTCAGGAAAAAGTCCTGCGAAATATGAGCACGCGTGCCGCCGAAAACCTTAAGGAAGAAATGGATTACCTGGGCAGCGTCCGCGTCAGCGAAGTTGAAGGAGTTCAGCAAAAAATCGTCGACATCGTGCGGCATCTCGAAGACAGCGGCGAGATTTCTCGCCCAACCGGTGAAACCGAGGAAGAATACGTGACTTAGGCGAGCGTTTGATTGTCAAGCGGCGAGCGTCGTCAAGCAGCCGAACGGAAATGGTTCAAGCGAATGCCCCGGCGCGACCGATAGTACCCATACCATGGATTGGGAGGGTGGAACGATCGGTGCCATCGTTCCAGCAATGAAAGGGTCATGGTGAGGCAGGGAGGGCTTCACCATGACCCTTCCCTTTCGTCAGCAAGTCCAAACCATAACACGCGTCGACTACGCCTCGCAGAGCTCAGGTTGTGTGACGGGCTGCGGTGGAAAGTGGAATCGTCCGTAGCGGGCGGCTTCAATTTCCCATTTCTGCCAGCCTTCGTCATGCAGCAACGCAGCCAAGGCACGTTCAGAACAGTGCACCAAATCACGCCACTCGGCTGATTCCAGCGTCGCGGCGGAACTGTCGGCTTGCTTGCCTTCTTTCGCGACCCATTTGAGATGCGACGATAGCATCGTTTCAATTTTGCTCATCGATGCCACTTTCACATCGATCGCATCATTAGCCATCGATTCAGTGAATTGATCATCTTGATCATCCATCGAAACCAGCATGCGACCATTCTCGAGGACGCTGACCAAGCGGTGCCGCAGAACCTCATCGCGTTGATCCGTCATCGCCATCACGAGATCCTGGCAACCAACCTGAATCGTCGCTTTGCTCGCCCCATCAAAACGATTGATTTCAATCCATAGAGCTTGTTCAAACTCGCATTTCTCAAGGGCAACGGTTTGTTTGTGGGCTTCCGCATCGCCGGGAGCGCTGCATGACACGCTCAGACGCGGATCATGATATCGCCGCGTGTAATCACTCGGCTCACTCAACCCCATCGCAGCAGCCGGCATTGATGGCATCGCCGATCCGGAACGCTTTGAATCTTTGATCGCCTTCGACAAACCCCGTCCACGTTGGCTGGTCAGTTTTGAAAGTGACTCAAGCGAATCAGTTTGGGTCAGATTGGCTGCGGGTCGACGCTTGCTGATGGTCGCGCCCAACACCGCGGCAATACCGGCCGATAGCACGACCACGCCGCAAACTTGCCAAAGCCAAAGCGATGTGTCCGACCGAATCCCACCGAGCGTTTCGGTGGCGTACACGCCGGCGAAGATCAAAGCAAAACCGGCAATGCGATACAGTAATCGCGATTTCCATCCGCCGCGTCCACAGCGTAGTCCCACGCCCGGCAATCCAAGCACGCCTCCAACCGGACACAGCAAAAACCAGCGACCCAAACCGGCGGATCCGCAACAGACCCAGCCGATCGCCATCGTAAGTATTCCGCCAAACAACCAAACCGAGGCCTGCATCGGTGACTCAATCGTCGAGAGTGGGTGCACGCGGTAAATGGGCAGTTTGGCGTCCTGTTTGACCCCATTGGGCAATGGGATGGAATATCCAGTTTTTGCTTCACACCACTCCGCAGCGGTCATCAGATACGAAGCGGAACGATCACGTGACACATGGACAGGCCAACCGTCGATCGCGCCATTGACCTCGGTCTGAGCAAGCTTGGCGAGGCTTCGACCAAATCCCAAACGGAGCGGACTCGGGGATCCCTTTGACGATACACCACGCGGAAAAACTTCGCCGCGAACGAAGTGATCCAGCACGATGTTGGCCCTCGGATCAGAAGCGATCTTATCAATCCAAGTCGTCACAGCAGATTGCGGGCCATCGGTTTGATGCGACGCATTCCATTGTGGTGGCATGACGACATTGGCATCGCTCAAGCGAACCACCGCAGAACCTTCAAGATTCGACGTGAGCAACTCGACGCACGTTGACCGAATCTCGGGTTGCGATTGCGTGAGCGCACGATGAACCCGTCCGGTACCAATCAGCCCTGCGACCACAAAACCCGCGATTAGCAAAAAACTGCCCAAGACGGCGCGACGTGCATTGCGGGCACCCTCAGGGCTACGTCGAAATCCCATGTCTGAAATCTCAATAATGGCGAACACAGCCGGCTTCAAAATGAAGACGGATTAAACCGCTCAACCGTAGGTCACGTTTGAACGCGTGTCCTGATCCGCAATGCCTGTTCAGCCGCTATGTTGAACCTGATGATGGCACGGTCGCCCCGATTGGATCGGCGGCACCGGTTATGCCGTGTTGAAATCATTCTTCAGAAAAGGACTGACGCTTGTGACGGATGCACCCAAGCACAGCAATCGACTCACTTACTTCATCGCGGGTGCCATCGTGTTGGCAATCGCGCTCGCACTGACGCTGCCCCATTTCGCCGCCTCGCTGGAACTTGGCGGTGAATTGTTCCTGCGTGCACTGAAGATGATCGTCGTTCCGCTGGTATTCACATCGGTCATGTGTGGAATTCTGGGACTGGGTGATGTCCGTCGTCTGGGTCGACCTGGCGCCGCAGCAATCGGTTATTACACCTGCACGACCGTGCTCGCGGTGCTGGTCGGGTTATTGGTGGTCAATGTGATTCGTCCCGGCGTCGGCACCGTTGATGCCGAAACGTTGGCCGTCCTGGATGGTGGAGATGAGAAGCCAGCCCAAGTGCTCCGGGCATCACTTGCCGAGCAAAGCGGATTGTCCGAATCTCAGGTCGCCAGCGTGATCGGTGATCTGCCATCGCCAACGGACGACGTGCCCGGTGTGGGACGAATCCTGGAGAACCTTGCGTTGATGCTGGTCTCCGACAACCTGTTTCGAGCAGCAGGTGAAACCCAGTTGCTGCCCATCATTGTTTTCGCGATCGCGTTAGCTTCCTTGCTGACGACCATCAGCGATGAAGTGCCGACGGTGATCACGTTGATCACGGAAGCCAACGAGGCTCTTCTCAAATTCGTCATGATGCTGATGACAATTGCGCCGATTGGCATTTTCTGTTTGGTGGCGTCACGCTTTGGCGAGGCTCAAGCGGAAGATCGCTTCTTGGAAGAGCTCTCACAAATCGGATGGTACTTTTCCGCGGTGGTGATTGGTTTGGCGATTCACGCGTTGATCGTCCTGCCACTGTTCTATTGGATCGTTCGACGGGAAAACCCGTACTACTATGCCGCTGCGATGAGCCAGGCTTTGTTGACCGCGTTCTCGACAGCCAGTTCATCGGCAACGCTTCCGGTGACTCTTGAATGCGCCGAATCGGCCGGAGTGTCGAAACGTTCCACCGAGTTTGTGATCCCACTTGGTGCCACCATCAACATGGATGGGACGGCCTTGTATGAAGCCGCCGCTGCGATCTTTATCGCGCAAGCCATCGGAATGGATTTGTCGCTCGGTCAACAGGCAATCATTGCCGTGACGGCCACGTTAGCCGCCATCGGTGCGGCGGGCATTCCCGAAGCTGGCTTAGTGACCATGTTGATTGTCTTGGGCGCCGTGGGATTACCGCTCCAGTACATCGGTTTGATCTTAGCGGTCGATTGGTTGTTGGATCGATTCCGCACCGCTGTGAATGTTCTTGGTGATAGCATTGGCGCGGCCGTCGTTGGCGTAACGATTCCCAGCGACCAACCTGAGCCTCAACGCTAGCGGCGAAGCCGCCGGCGTTAGACTCGGATATTAAATTGGCCCGAAGGCGATAACCGCGCGGCGATAACATCGTTTCCCACGAATCACGGCAAGAACCGCGGGCATCGCCGTCGGCTCAGCAAGTCCACCATTGGATCCGGGAGACATCGCAGCGATTGATAACGTCCATCGCGATGGATCACACGCCGTTTTGCAGCTGTTGCCAATTTTGATCGCCGCTTTGGATGAATCCCGGAACGTTATCCAGCCACTTTGCTTGAACGTCCGCATTGAAATTCAAGTAGAGCGTGTCATCGACAATGCTCCAAGCATTCGGATCGATATCAAATAAATCATTTTTGGCCGCAACACCCCAAGCGCAGTAGCCACCATAGGCTGGCACGTACCGATCAGGGTTCGCGTCAAAGAGTCGTTTGTGGTCAGCATCGGAAAACTGCCACGTTGCCCCCAAGTATTGACTAGTGAATGTCGCTTGCCCCTTTGTGGGTCGGCCGTCGGTAAAATAGCTCACGACATCAAAACCATGGATCGCAGTGCCGTCAGCATCGATCAGTAACAGTGCGTTTTCATCGGTTGTCCGAACCGCGAAGTCGTCGCCACCAAGACGACCGTACGCGGTGAGACCGACAGCGACGAACGAGATAACAACGACAGCAGCGAAAATCGATTTGAATGTGAAACGCGTCATGACTGGAGACTCCTGAATTGGGTCGATTGGGGAAAGTGGCATTCGATACGGTTTTCGGCTGAATCCCGCATCCGAGTGCTCGGTAAGTGATGGATGTGACGCGGGAGATCACCGGTCTCTTACCCGATTGGGTTTGCTTTGGAGTCAATTTGCAAAAAACGCGATAAATCGTCGATGTTGACGTAAGCCCTGCTCACGCAAGAACGTCCAAAGCCCATCAACCCAATCCATTTTGGACGGTGTGAAAACAAACTCACATTTGTCGCTACTCATTAATCCATTACGAGTTTCATCGTGTCTGAGCCCAATCAATCGTCGTCGAAGTTCGGCAAGTTTGCGTTGATCGCCGCTGCGGTTGCCGTTGTGGGCAGCTACTTCGCTTTTGGTGACGCGTTGTCGATTGACGCCCTCGCAAGTCAAGAGTCAAGCTTGCGGCAGTATCAGGTCGAACATCCATGGCTGGTATTTGGCATCGCGTGGATTGTTTATGTGGCCGTTACCGGATTCTCTTTGCCCGGTGCCGCCGTCCTCACGTTAGCGTTCGGATGGTACTTTGGACTGGGACCGGCATTTGTGTTGGTCTCGTTTGCATCAACCACAGGAGCCACCATCGCGTTTCTGATCAGTCGAACGCTGCTCCGCGATTCCATCGCATCGAAGTTTGGCGATCGACTGAAAAGCTTCAATGAGAATCTTGAACGTGAAGGCGCGTTCTATCTGTTCACCCTGCGTTTGATTCCCGCCGTGCCCTTTTTTGTGATCAACGTGGTGATGGGATTAACGCCGATGAAAGTGCGAACGTTTTGGTGGGTAAGTCAGCTGGGCATGGTTCCGGGAACGCTGGTCTACGTGTACGCCGGATCGACATTTCCGACGCTCAAAGCTCTCGCCGAAAATGGAACAAGCGGCATCCTCAGCCTGCCAATGATCGCTGCCTTTGTCGCTTTGGGCACCTTTCCGCTGGTCGCGAAAAAAGTGCTTAGCGTCATTCGAACAATGCAAGGGGGCCAACGCGACCATTTGGTCAAGACGTTTTGAGCGTCACGTTCAAACGGCCAACAGCAAGAGAGTCCAGTTCAAACTTAGCCACCCTTTCAAAGCGTCTTCCAACCATGTCCATCGTCGATCAATTTCAGCATCCGCTGGCGGCATCACCCGAACTGCAACCTCTGGATGAACACAACCAAAAACTGGCCGAGCACGTCCATCCCAGTGATTGGATCAATCCAACGCCAGCGGGACGTTACAACTTGGTGGTCATCGGTGCTGGAACCGCGGGCCTGGTCACCGCCGCCGGTGCAGCGGGTTTGGGTGCTAAAGTTGCGTTGATTGAACGCAATCTCATGGGCGGTGATTGTTTGAACGTAGGCTGCGTTCCCAGTAAAGCGATCATCAGTGCGGCTCGTACGGCGGCGACGGTTCGAGACGCTGGCTCGCATGGCGTTCACGTGGACGGCTATCGCGTTGATTTTGCGGAAGTCATGCAACGACTGCGTCAGCTGCGAGCCGACATCGGCCCACATGATTCCGCAAAACGATTTACCGAACTCGGTGTTGACGTGTTTATCGGCAGCGGGCAATTCGTCGCTGACGATCATATCGAAGTGCGAGGCGATGACGGGTCCATCAGCAAACTTTCATTCAAACGCGCCGTGATCGCGACGGGTGCCCGAGCCGCGAAGTTGCCAATCCCAGGCATTGAAGAGGTGCAACCTCTAACCAATGAGTCGCTATTTTCGCTGACCACCCTGCCACCCCGCTTGACCGTCATCGGTGGTGGCCCAATCGGCAGCGAGATGGCACAGGCGTTTGCTCGTCTGGGCAGTGACGTTACACAAATTGAACAAGCGGACCACATTCTGGCTCGTGAAGACGGTGACGCGGCCAAGGTGGTTCAACAACGTATGACCGAAGATGGCGTTCGCTTCATACTCAATGCGAAAGTCGTCCGCTTTGAACAGCGTGGTGATGAAAAAGTCACAATCGTTCAAACCGATGACGAAGTACGCGAGGTCGTCGCCGACGAAATCCTTGTTGGCATCGGACGGACACCCAACGTCGATGGCATGGGCCTGGATAAGGTCGGTGTGACTTACGACTCGAAACAGGGTGTGAAGGTCAACGATCAAATGCAAACCACGCACCCGCGCATTTACGCGGCGGGCGATATTGCGTCGCGAATGAAATTCACTCACGCCGCCGATTTTCAAGCACGGTTGGTGATCGGCAACACGCTATTCAAAGGACGTGGACGTGCCAGCAAGCTGGTTATTCCGTGGAGCACCTACACGTCACCCGAACTGGCACATGTTGGCTTGTTACCCGAGGAGGCTGCCAGGCAGGGGATTGACCTGGATACCTACACACAGGATCTCAGCGGTGTCGACCGAGCGATTCTGGAAGGTCACACCGATGGCTTTGCACGCGTCCATGTTCGCAAAGGCACCGATCGAATCGTGGGCGCTACCGTGGTCGCCGAAAATGCGGGCGATTTGATCGCGGAAATCACACTCGCGATGAGCAATGGACTGGGGCTGGCGAAAATTGGATCTTCGATTCATCCCTACCCAACAACCGGTGATGTTGTTCGGAAGCTCGGCGATCAATACAACAAAACCAGGCTAACGCCGAGGGTTGCCGCCCTATTTCGGAAGTGGTTGGCCTGGACTCGATGAGACCAACATCAAGCGATCTCAGTGACACTCAACACGCTTCGTCAGCAAAACAGAGCCCTTCATTCTGGACCAGCGGTCCGGTCAGCGTCATCGCAGCGTACAGTTTGTTTTCATTATCCGCTCCGCTAACCAAATTCTTAATGATGCGTGGCGACGGTTTGAATCAGACCGGCGGCAATGCTATTTCATTTTGCAATTTGCTTTTTTTGGGCAATTTGTCAGCGGCGCTGTTGGTCCTATCGCTCAGCCGACCGACACAGCTGCGTGCCGGTTTGGTGCAACTGTCCGGTCGAGGATGGGGTTCATTAATCGCCACGTCGCTGTTGGCGATTGCCACTCCGATGTGTTTCTTCTACGCCATCAAACAAACATCGGTCGCGAACGTCATCTTTATCAGCCGCGCCGGTCCCATCTTCTATGCCGTCGGTGGCACGTGGATGATGGGCAAACAGATGCACCGGAATCAGATCACCGGCTACGCGTTCATTGCGATTGCAATCATGGTCGCGTTGACAATCGGCAACGGCTTGAATTTTCGGATCGGTGACGGGTTGGCGCTGTTGGCGGCGCTTGGTGCCGCGTTTGTTTCACTGACCGGCAAAGCTGCGTTAGACGATATGGGTTTGAAACCATTTGTTTTTTCGCGAAATCTGATCGCCGCCGTCGCATTTGGCGTCCTAGCCCTGATCAGTTT
>JBCCJB010000104.1:0-11048 GCA_039028015.1 Planctomycetota bacterium | reverse complement strand
GCCAATTGGTTACAAAGCCGATCCTGGTTGATGGTGTGGGCCAATGGTTCTGTGGGGCTGACCGCCATCGTTCTGGGGTGGTTTCTGATTTCATTTGCCACAGGAAATGCGTCGTCTTGGTCATTTGCCTTAGCGTGTCTCCTGGGCATTGCCGTACTGAATTTGATTGTTGCCGCCGTATTCGTTGCCCCAGCGGCAAAGATCTTTTCGGTCGCCATGGCATCGCGACGCCAGGTTTCAGAAATGTCCGAATTGTTGTCGGCAGCTGACTGGCTTCCTGATCAGCGTGGCTTTGCATCCGGAAAACCCAAGCAAGCGTCTGGCGATCAAGCCAACACCAACTCGTTGTCTCTTGCCCAAAGTCTGCGTTATCGGTTGTTGGAGGCGGACCGTTCGGCCAAACGTGGCATGACGGATCTTGCTCGTATTGCCAAAGCCGGTGGTCTGAAACAGGCTGCCGCTACGTTCTTTCTTTATATTCCGTTGCAAGCATTTGGCTTGTGGGATGTTCGAGTCCTGAAACGTCTCGAAGATTGGAAAGGTCGTTACGGAGAATTCGTTCAGGACTGGTTTGCAGCGTTGGGCGAGATTGAAGCATTGCTGTCGCTTGCCACACTGGCCGATGAAAATCCAAGCTGGGTCACACCCGAGTGGATCGACGATCCGTCCGGCGTTGATGGCTGCGTTGTCCAAATGAAACAAGTCGGCCATCCCCTTTTGGCCGACATATCTCGTGTTTGCAATGACGTTTCCCTTGGTCCCCGGGGCACACTGTTGTTAGTCACGGGCAGCAACATGTCGGGAAAATCAACAATGCTTCGCAGCGTTGGATTGAACATCGCGCTTGCCACGGCGGGTGGTCCCGTTTGCTGCGAGGCGATGCGTCTGCCCGCGATTGAGCTTTCGACCAGCATTCGCGTCGCGGATGATCTCTCCGAAGGCGTTTCGTTCTACATGGCTGAACTTAACCGATTGGCTGAGGTCGTGCGGCACGCAAAAGCCATGGCGGAGTCAGCCGATTGCAAACGAATGACCGTCTTTTTATTGGACGAAATCCTGCAGGGCACCAATAGTCGCGAACGACAGATTGCTGTCGCCCGCGTCCTGCGGCATTTGGTCGGCTTTGGAGCGATCGGGGCCATCACCACACATGACCTTGAGCTTGCCGACGATCCTGATTTGGCAGGTATGGCGACCACCGTCCATTTCCGAGAAACGATCACTCCCGATGCGGACGGCAACGATCGAATGACGTTTGACTATGTGATGAGGCAAGGGGTCTCTCCGACTACCAATGCACTACGTTTGTTGGAGATGGTGGGCTTGAAAGAGGACACCGTGGCCACTGATCGCGATCCCTGAAACACAGGAATGCTCAGAACCAGACTTCACCCTGACCGCCAACGGTGAGGTCACCTCGACAGACGCTGCGACGCGACACAATTAAGTCACCAATCCAGTTTTTCGTCCAACGTCGATGTGCCAAGATTGTCTGGAAAGGTGTTGTTAGCAATCGCGGCTCCGTAAAGCGTGACGTTGATCCGTGCGACAATGGATTGATGGAAGATGGTGATGGCAAAATAATTGTTCCTCGACGCATGCCGATTCCGACCCTTTGTCCCGCGTTGCCACCGCAGCCAATTGTGCCAGCGTACATCAGTGACCCCATGCCATCGCCCGCGCTGCCCCGGACATAAAGCTCACCACGTCGCATTCGTTGCCCAGCGTCGTTGCCAGCATTGCCACTGACGATGAGCACACCGCCATTAATTCCCGTTCCACGCGATCCGATCGCCGAACCAAGTTGATCTCCTGCGTTACCATCGATTTCGATGCGGCCTCCGGTCATGCAAGCACCACACGCGTGGCCCACATTGCCGTGGACGACCAACAAGCCGTGACGCCAGCCCACGCCGAGATGGTCGATGCGTCCACAATCGGCTGACCAAACGACGGACAGATGGTTCATTGCGTCATCATGCGAAGCAACGTCAAACCACTCGCCAAGTTCAATGGGTTGCTGACAACAATGGATCAACTGCTTTTGAATCTCTATGGTTGGCAATCCGGCCCAGTCGTTCATGCGGAGGTCGAACGCACTAATCCGACACGTCAACGTTTGACGGGCTGTCAGTTCAATTCGTGTCATGATTCCAGATTGATCATGTCACGCAAATGAAAATGATGTCGTCCTAACTTGCCGCCATAATTGCCCGCAGTGATTCCAACTAAAGGTTCGGCGGCATCGACATGACACGCCGCTTCCATACCGGCTTTCATCGCTGCGGCGATGCGGTTCGCGTCGATGCCATCAATCACGACTTCGATAGCCACAGTGGCCTCTTGGGGAAGCATTGAGTCAGGCAGGTGCCGCAACGACGGGCAAAACGACTCATTCGTAGAGGCCGATAGAGTTGGGTAACGGCTGCCGACCTTGGAACCACTTCGAGTGGCACCGCCGGGAAAAGGTGTGATCACGCCTGGCATCGGATTGATTGCCGCGATGGCAGCACGACAAGCCAGAGTCACACTCTGGTGCGAACGACCCAGCAAAATAAAGTTCCCTCCGCCGATCGCGTTGGTTCGACCCACATCGTGTTCGCAAATGAACTCCCCATCCATGACGGGAATCCGCCAAAAGCGTCGCGGTCGATCAGCGCCGCTTTCATCCACCAAGGTGATTCGTTTGCTAATTTGATGACCATCTCCAAAGTAACGAAGCGATTTGCCGAGCGGGACACGTTTGGGTATCTGATCAGGACCGGCCGAAACACCGTGGTGCATCAGACCCGCAAAGACGGACGTCGTCGGTCACGTTAGCAAACACTGTCCCGCACGACGGGGAATCTGCCGTTCCAATTCGTTACCCGAAACCGCGAACGCTAGGATGGCGATGCCGGGACGGCCGTCAGGTGTCTCATCGGGTGACAGTGGTCGTTCGACGCCAATCTCGATACCGCAAGCGATCACACTGGTACCAAATCCCACCATGGCCATCGCCGCATCGTGGCACCACGTCGCATCTTCCGCTGTGACGATCAAACGAGTCATTTTCATGTCGAACGCTTCAGCGAACGTGTCGTCGATTGGGACGTTACCGACCATCATCGACGATGTCATGGTGTTGCTGTCCGAGCGGATCGCGGCGCGATGACATGATGCCATTCTTCATCATCAATCCAGAGATTCTCCATCTGGAAACAGGCGTGCTGGCGGTGACGCTCTATCAGCATCGGCATCAGTGAGGCGTCGATCGGAGGATCAGCACGAAGCGTTCGGTCGGGTGATGCTTCAGGATCGGATATTCGTGCTCCGTCTTTTCGAGTCATTTGCCCGTGTTTGAAAACTAACGAGGGCTCAGCGAACATCGTTTCAATATCATCATCGCGTTGATAAACGACGACATCGGCCAGTGCCCCAGGCGACAGGTGACCGCGATCATCTAATCCCAAGATCTTGGCGGGGGCCCAGCGCGTCATCGTCGCCATCTCTGTGAAATCGTACGTTCGATTCATGCCTGAAAGCTGCGTTGCGGCGGCGGCATCCGGGTCAATTTCAGCGAGTGCGGTTTCTCGGAAGCTGCGATCACCCAGTAACCGCAATAAGTGAGGGTATGACGTGAACGGTGCTCCGTTGGGATGGTCGGTTGTCAAAAACACTCGCGAGGGATCATCAATCATCAAAAAGAGCTCAAGGCCGATTGCCCACTGAAGGCAATGAACAAATTCGCGGTTTTGATAGCGAAACGGAATGACGCCGCAACCGGCTTCGCATTCGATATCAACCAAAATCGATTTCCTTGGCTTGGCCAGCCGAGCATTAGCGTACTGGTGCATCGTATCGGCGCTGATGGTCACGGTGCGTCCAAACTGAATCTGTCCCACATCCACGGTCACATTGGGATGACGTTCCATTGCCTTGACAAGCTGCAACGTGGCCGAGGAAATACCATGCGGACCGTCCGCACCGTAGCAGTGGAACTGGACGTGCGTGAGATGGATGGGATAGCCATCGGCAGCCTCAATGGTGGCTAGCGTTGAAGCGATATTGCCCGGCATGCCCAAATTGCTGCAGTGGACATGCAGTGGATGGCGCAACCCAATTTCATGGACGGCGCGGCATAAGATTCGAATAATTTGACACGGTGTGATGTCATATTTGGGGTGTCGTGAGTTCACATCAAAGTGACGCACGTTGTATTTGAACGCATCGATACCGCCTGGATTGACGACCTTCACGGCGATGCATCGGGTTGCGGTCACCATCCACGCGACATAGGCATTGATGATCGATTGCTCCGCGCCATCCGCGATCAATGATAAGAGCACTGGATCATTACCTAGCAAACAGTAACCACCGGTATCGATCCCACGCACATCGGCCATCTCGGCGTGGGCCGACCGAGCGTTGCAGGGAATCACCGCCGGTTCAAAGCAGGTTGTGTAGCCCATGTTCAAATAACGTTCCGCCGTCGCACCAGCGCTCGGCAGGAATTCGCTTTGACTGGGATCAATCGCGTTTGCCGGCTTGGCTCCTGACCAGGGTGGCATCTGATCACCCAGCAACATCCGCGCCAGCGTGACTTTACCGCCGCCGATATGCGTGTGCAGATCGATCCCACCGGCCATGACGATGCAGTCGGTCACGTCGAACTCAACGTCGGCTGGTCCATCGGGCGGCTCGATGATACGGTCCCCGCGGAACCATAAATCACCTGTGCGACTGGACTGGTGACCGCGCGACGTATTGGCTGGGTCCACGATCGTGCCCTGTTTCAAACAAGTCAGCATGCCGAGTCCGGGCGAAATCGCGTCGAGAAACCCTGGTTAAGAAGTAATTATGAGCGAGCTTATCATCAGCGTGAGTGGACTGCGCGGGGTCGTGGGTCAATCTCTTTCGCCTGATGTCGCGATGAGTTTTGCCAGCGCGTTCTGCACTGCCATCCCCGAAGGTCCGGTCGTTATCGGTCGCGATGGTCGCGAAAGCGGTCCTATGCTTTGCAGCGCCATTTCGGCAGCGGTAACCGCGAGCGGACGGGACATCATTGATGCTGGTCCCGTCGCCACGCCAACCATCGGGGTCTTGGTGCGTACCCGAACATGGAAAGATCAGCCCGTTGCCGGTGGTATTCAAATCTCGGCCAGCCACAACCCGCCTCCTTACAACGGCATGAAGCTGTTTGGTGCCGATGGCCGCGTGTTGGATGCGGAGTTGGGAAAGCGAGTGCGTGATGATTATTTGGCGAAACGCCACCATTACGTTCAATATGACCAACTGGGACAGGTTCATCTTGATCAAGATCCGCACGCAACTCATTTGGATCTGGTATTGAGCACGGTGGATGTTGAAGCCATTCGCCGATCTGGTTTTCGAGTGCTTTTGGATAGCAATCACGGAGCCGGTGGGGCACTCGGTCGCCGGCTGTTAGCTGAACTAGGATGCGATGTGATTTTGTTGGGGGAAGAACCCACGGGGCAATTCTCGCACGTCCCCGAGCCAACGGCGGATAATTTGACTGACATCGCGACACAGGTTTCCAGTGCCAATGCCGATGTCGGATTTTGCCAAGATCCCGACGCGGATCGATTGGCGTTGATCGACGAAACGGGGCGTTACATTGGAGAGGAGTGCACGTTGGCGTTGTGCGTGACGCGAAAGCTGCAGTGCGATCGCACGAGCCCCGATGATGTGATTGCCATCAATGCGGCTACTAGTTCGATGTCGGTAGCCATCGCTGCGGCGCACCAAGTGCGAACGATTCGCACGGCTGTTGGAGAAGCCAACGTTTGCGGCGGAATGATTGAGAACGACGCGATCTACGGGGGTGAGGGCAATGGTGGACCGATCGATCCGCGGGTCGGTTATGTCCGAGACAGCTTCGTCGCGATGGCACAGGTTCTCGACCTGATGGCGGCGACGAACAAACCGTTGTCAGTGCTCGCTGGTGAACTTCCCAAGTTCGCCATGCAGAAGGACAAAGCCGAGCTCACCGATGATTCTTTGGACGAGATTCTGGAACGGCTTGCGAACCGATTTTCGGATGCCGAGGTGGATCGGAGCGATGGCCTGCGTCTGCAATGGCCCGATCGTTGGTTGTTGGTTCGGGGCAGCAATACCGAACCAATCATTCGTTTCATTGCCGAGGCGGAGACGCCGGAGGAAGCCCAGCGGCTGTGCCAGCTTGCCAAAGGCCAGCTTAATGCAAGTCGATGAGTGCAAAACAGCTCAATCGCTTCAACGTGTCACTCCAAAAAAACCCCGCTGAAGTGATCCAGCGGGGTTGATGGAACTAATCGAGTCAGACTATGCAGGCCGAGCTGCTCAGCGTTTAGTTGTTCTGCCTCGAGAAGGCCGCCACAACCGATGCTCCACTGATCCAGTTGAGCGTGCCATTGAGCATCGACGAAGCTGGTTTGAAGTGCAGGGCGACGACATCATTGGGTTGAATGATGATTCGTTCTCGTGCGTCTTCAACGGCTCGATCAAGGTCGACACGGATCGGAATCTGACGTCCGTCTTCGAGCGTTCGCAGGATCAGGACACGAGTGGGTTCACGAAGGTTACCCGCACGTCCTTGCATCAAAGCACTGCCATCGGTTCCCAAGGGACCGCCTGCGGACCCATTAGCCATGGCAATCGCTTCAATCACGTCGACGTCTTCGTCGCGCGGCAGTGGCACACGTCCGCCGGGCAGCATGCCCGCTGCGATGAAGTACTCATTGCGACGTGGAATAAAGACCGTGTCGCCATCGTTCAGGATGACGTCTTCGGGTGCGAATGGAATCGCTTCGCACGCACAGCCGGCAAGCGGAATGCGAATGACACCAGGGTTGCACAAACCACCTTCGTCACCGGTGACGATGCTTTGCAGTTTCGATCCGGACATGAACGCCGTGTTGAGGCCGGCTCCCGCTCGGATTACGTAAAGTTCACGAGCCGCGTCGGTACCAGGCAAACCGCCCGTTGACGCCAATGCGTGCAAGACGTCGTTTTCGTAAATCGGCAAGTCGATCACTTCGCCGCTTCCGCGGTGGATCTGATCAACGGCTTGAGGTGATGTCAGTGCGACTGCGGAATTCGGCGTGTCCTCGCGAAGCACGACAACTCGGCGAACGCGAGGGATCAACAAATCAACGGTGATTTGTTCCTGACCAGGGTTCAACACTTCCTGCTCACGAGACGCTGTTCGGATCAACTCAATGATTTGTTGCGGCGTTAGACCAGCGACATTCAATGTTCCGATCAGCGGCAATGTGATCGTGCCATCACTGTCGACTTGTAGCGGTAATCCGGTCGATGGCGACACGACGCTGCCATGCGGCGGATAGTACCGCTGGTTGATCGGTTGATTTCGCTGCTGGACTGGCGTCTCATTTTCGGTCGGCGGGTACACGCCGTAAACGAAGACGCTCAGCGTATCGCCGGCGCCAACGATATGGTCTTGGGGTCGTTGCTGACCCAGAGCCGAATAGGGCAGTGGTCCCATGGCCTCGCGGCGACAGGCAAACAGGTTGGGATCGAGCCGGTTGGCGGGAACGGCGTGGCACGCCGAGGAAACAAGGTGGTGATGGCAACCGGTGTTACCGAGTAGGCCAAGGGCAACAACAGCCATCGCGGCGGTCGAAACCAGTGGGTTAACGTTGGGTTTGTGTTTGGAGATGGACATCGCGGAATCCCTTCGCGGGCGGACGTGAGATGGCGTGTGAAATCTATGACAGAACAAAAGCATCGCGACGATCAGTCGTTGATCGGGCGAGCCAATTTGACGATCGAATCACTCTCGATCATCTCACTGTGAAGCGTAAGCGTCAGGTCACCCGCTTTCCGGTTGGCGGCTTGCGGTTTGGCCATGCGAATCAGGCCCGCTTCGTTTTGGGCAACTGAATCGGTAACGGGAATCGTCTTTGGTCGGATCGGTTCCGGCGTGCTGTGGTAATCGATGGCCTGTCCGATGGGTTGCGAGCTTTCAAACCGCAAACTTGCCAGTGACGCATTGGTCGCTGAAAAATCGCCCACCATCGGGCTGATCGGCTTCGGCGCCGCCGGCTCCTGGTAATCAGGAACCACTGCAGCGGATGGCGGAATGATTTCGGCTGCCGCGGGTGCATTTGGAGCGACTGGCTCCGCGACCGGTGCGGGCACGGCTTGCGTAGCTGGAGCGGCATCTCCCGCTGGTGCAGGCGGAGCGCTCGGCATGCCGATGATTCGGCTCTCCATCATTTGTGGGTCGGCCGTCGTTGCGTGAGGCATCGGCGTGGCGTATGCGGGTTCGGCCATCGGCATTTCAATCAGGCCTTCGCTGACGGGCATGCCCATCGAACTCATCCCACAGGGACGGCATGGCTGAAGACCACACGGCTTCTCACATTTCGGGAACGGGCATTCGCACGTTTCGTAGATGCGGATCGTGTGCGTGTCGGGGAATTGCGACGCGCGGGCGGCTCCGTCTTGCCAACCGCTGTAATAAGCGTGCCGACGATTATCGCAATCCTTGATGATTTGACCGGGCTTCCAATACTTTGCGGGTGCGATCGCGGGGGGACAATCGCCGCCACCGGTGCTGACCGTGTAAAAGCCATCGATCCACCCACACTTGTAATCGTGGGGATAGCAGGAGCATTCGGGTTTGCCGCACTCCAGATACTGATTGAATGCACGTAGCGTCTGCGTTTTCTCGTAGCAGCAGTCATAGATGCCAGCGCATCCTCCCAGCGTCATCAACGCGAGTAGGCTTCCGGCAATGTTTCGTATGTGATTAGCCATGCACCTGATACTCCAAGTGACGAGGGAGGCATTGGTTCACCTTTCGTTTTCGGATGCATCAGAGGAAAGCAAGCGAGTGATGCGTTCTTTCGCTGAGAAAATCGAGTTCGGGCAACGCAGAATATGAACAACTGGCATCACCGTTTGAGGCCAGAACTTTCGGACAATCGGCACAACCCGACCGAGTGTCCGGCAGCATCACGTTCCCATGCGGGCTTTCGCTGCCCATCGAGCCCCATTGCAAGGCCGTAATGGTCCAGATGCGTTCATGAAGCGGTTTTCTGCAAATTGACACTTTTTTGCGGCGCACCGTGACTACGATGCTGGCGTTCGAAAAAGTCCCCCAGTTTGCCAAAACGCATGTCGACCGTCACAAAACCGGAAACGCTGCCAATCGGAGTTGTCTGCGCAGAAACAATCCAACAACTGGATTCGTTTGTGCCCAGCTCGAACGTGGTCAACCAGCGACTTCATCAGCGAAATCATTCAAAAGTGAAGCGGGTTTCGATGATGGGCGTCAAAAGTGGAACGGGTCAGGTATTCGTTACCGCTATCCCTTTGGTCATTTCTGACCTCGTCGCGATTTTGTTTGCGGGGGTTGTTGCGATCCTGTTGGGCGAAGCATTCTTGGGCGTTGATATTTCCAAGGCTTGGATGTTGCACGCACTCACGATCACCGGCAGTTTCTTGACCATCGGCATGCTGATGGGACTATACCCGGCGACTGGTGTTAGTCCGGTTTTTGAATTGCGTCAGAGTGTTTTGGCGACGGCTGCTGCCTTCGTCATCATGTTCTTAAGCAACGCTTGTTTCGGTGTGGTGTCAGCGGCGGAGTGGGTGGTCGGCTGTCTCGGTGGTGCGATTGCGTGTGTGATCGTGCCAATTGCGAGGTTGGCGTCGCGTAAGGTGCTCAGTGGTCAATCATGGTGGGGTGAGCGGGCGGTCATCATCGGTTCCGGCCCACAGGGTCGAGCTATTTATCGTTTTTATAACCGTGCGACCGAGCGAGGTTTGCGGCCGCTCGGCGTGATCGATACCGATCCAAAACGAGGCGAACTGGCTAGCAGCGATCCGGAGACAACCATCTCGTATCTCGGATCGGTCAGCAATCTGGAACGATTACGAAGACGTATGCGATTGCGTTGGGCGGTGGTGGCGCCCGGTGGATGCGAGCAAATTGATCTCAACGAGGTCATGCGGCACGCCAGCAATGTTCCGAACCTGTTGTTTCTGCCCTCACAATTCCTGTTGCCGAGTCTGTGGGCTAGCACGCGAGAGTGCGCGGGCGTGATGGGCGTTCATTTGCGAGATCATCTGCGAAATCCGGTTGCCCGAATTGCCAAGCGATGTGTTGACATTGCGGTGTCGTTTGCCGCGATTCTGGTTTTATCACCCGTGTTCTTGATCATCGCGTTGCTGATTAAAATTCGCGATCCCGGCCCAGTCTTCTATGGTCACACTCGGGTTGGTTTGAACGGGACGTCGTTCAAGGCATGGAAGTTTCGCTCGATGGTGGTCAACGCTGATGAGGTCTTGGAGTCCTACTTGGAAGCCAATCCAGTCGCAAGGCAAGAGTGGATCGAGGATCAGAAGCTTCGGCGTGATCCTCGGATCATTGATGGCATCGGCGGCTTTTTAAGAAAGACAAGCCTCGATGAGCTGCCCCAACTGTTCAATGTGTTGCTGGGACACATGAGCGTCGTGGGACCCCGACCCATTGTGACCAGCGAGATTGATCGTTATCGCGAAATGTATCCGCTGTATTTGCGGGTTCGCCCTGGCATCACGGGTCTGTGGCAGATCTCCGGCCGAAACGATACGAGTTACGAGCAACGCGTTCGCTTGGATAGCTACTACGTTTGCAATTGGTCTGTCTGGCTGGACACGTACATCATGCTTCGCACGATGCGGACGCTAGTGATGCGTGAGGGAGCTTACTGAGCCCAATGGTCTGTCACGACTAGAAACTGGCTGGCCACTGGTTCGCCCGAACGCGTGCGTCCCGGGTATGCTGGCTTCTGGCGAATGGCAGCTACGTAGCCCTTCGCGAAATGGAGCTGTGACGCATCACTAACGAAACGCGTTGTCTTGAGGGTTGAATGTGCGCAGCATCTTTCGGCCCTTATAAAGCTGAAAGACATCTTCGGAAGTCGCCGGGCGTGAACGGCCTTGAGTCGGTAAGTCCATGATTTCGAGTCCGTCGGTGATTACGACGCATCGCGTGCCATCGCGCGTGGCTTCGAACACGCTTGCCGTTTCATCCAAGAAGAATCCCATCATTGTGG
>JBCCJB010000103.1:0-11108 GCA_039028015.1 Planctomycetota bacterium | reverse complement strand
CGGCCGCCAAACGTGCTTCGTCTTCGTCGTTGTACGCAACTAATGCGAGCTCGGCAAAAAGCAATGCTCGCTGCAAAAATGAAAGGCGCTCGATGGGTCCCTGAATATTGCTGTGGACGACAACGGCAACTTCATCTTCGTCTTGAACGACCCGCGGTCGGTTGAGCGAAAGCTCGTCAGCGGGCGTTGTATCCTGCGGAATCAGCTCGGGTGAATTGGCATCAGTCATGATCGCGCACTGTTCACGTCTCCATTGCAAGATTCACGCAGCAGCCGTTCATATTGGTCGACCATTGCTGCCCAGCTAAAACGAGTGTTCACGGTCTCAGCCGATTTGGCAAGCCGCCGACGCAGCGCCGGATCACCGGCTAGTGTTTGCAACCCCGATGTGATCCCCGCAATGGTGTTCTTTGTCAGCCATCCATTCACGCCGTGCTCGATAGCTTTGCGGACACCACCACCAATGTCGACGGCGACCACGGCGGTACCGGACGCCATGGCTTCCAGCATTGCTGATGGAAAGCCCTCATAACGGCTCGGCAACACGAACACGTCGGCTCGCTCAAGAACATCCCAGATCGGATGCCACCCCGGCATCCGAACACGATCGGACAGGCCGTGATCGATCACCTGCTGTTGCAGGGCACTGCGCTGGCTGCCTTCACCCAAAAGCTCGAGCGTCCAGTCAACCGATGACGGTAATTCCGCCAACGCGTCGATCAACCGATCAAAACCTTTCTCTCGTTCAAGTCGTCCCGCTGCAACCAACAACAATGGTTTTGGTTCGCCGTTCGATGGGTCGTCAGCACTTTCAGTGCGTTTGCAAAATGAGTCGGGCAGTTCGACCGCTGTGGGAATCACCGTCGTCTGCGCTCCCGTTGTTTCGGCCAGATAGGTCGCCACCTCATCGGTCAGGGCCACCACGCGCGACGCGTAACGATAAAGCTGACGCCGCAGCCACTCCTTGAACCATCCCATCTTTTGCACTCTGGGATCACTGCGTTCGCTGACGACGATGGGAAACGAACACGCCGGACGTGTTGCAATGAGAACCAGGAGGTTGATTTGATCGCAAAACGATAGCACGACATTCGGGTCGAGCTCGCGAAGCGTGCGACTCAGTTTCCTCAGTCGCCGCCAAACGGGCACACGCTCATGGGCACGCGACATGACATTCAAATTGATCACACGCACCGAGTCCGCCACGCGGTGACGCGAGGCCCCATCGCCCAACGTCACAAGGGTGATCCGATGGCCGCGACTAGCCAATCTTGAGACCAGACCGGCCATCACGCGTTCCGCTCCACCGCCATCGAGCGAGTGAATGACACACGCGATGTGCATGGAAGACACTGCTAACGAGACGTCGGTTTCAGCGTTGGTGGGTCGAATGGGGATGGTCTGTGTGCGGATTGAATGGATTATGCAACCGCACCTCAATGCAGTTCATACGGGGGGGCCAAAAACAGGGATTTCAATTGCAGAGCTGTGGACCCGAATTAATCTGAAATTTGCTGGCCGCGGGGTGGTGGTCGTCAGCATTACGACGGCTGGATTACTTTTCGCCCCCATTGACCGAACAGAAATGTTCGGGAGAGGTCCTTCGCATGTCTCTTCGCTGCCTACTCAGCAGTTGTTTCGCCGCAGCCTTGGCCGTCACGTTTGCCACTGGCGAACAGGCCACTGCTCAAGGAATCACTCCATTTGGATTCCAAGCATACGGATTCTATCAGCCATACGGCATCCAGTATCGATCATCGATCCCAACGCCGCCGTATTTTTCCGTGAGTCCGCCTGTCTATTACGGCACACGGAACTTTCGCCCCTACGGCACCAGCCCGTTTGCGTCACCTCCCGTTCGCACTGCACCTCAAAGCTACCAAGCAACACCGGATGGACCGGCACGACGCACTGGCTACCAAGGCCCAGTGTCCAACCCGTTCATCTGTCGTGCGGACTCTCGGAACGCTGCGGCACGATCCATGGCCGCGGCAGATCGCAAAGGAAACCGAGTTGATCAACGCGTCGCCCAAGATCGTGGCTCACGCGAAACCGGTCGTGTTCAAACAAATCCATTCGTCGGGAAAGACGTGACGGAACTAGTCAGCCTCTAGCAGGCATCTTCAGGATCGGCATCCGCCTCGAGATCAGGATGGTCCACAATCGATGCCCAGTCCGTTCGCTTGGTGATTCGTCGCCAAGCGTGCGGGGGCGGTGCGATCACGTTGATCGGCTCTGACTTGGTCGGATGCATGATCGTCAAACCCAGACTGTGCAGGGCAACACCGGAGGGCCAGTCATGGCGCGATCCGTATTTGCGATCTCCCAAGATCGGGAATCCGCGATGAGCGCACTGCAGCCGAATTTGATGTTTGCGACCCGTCACTAATCGAAATGCGGCCAGTGTGTGATCAGCACCAGCATCAATGATGCGGTAACGCAGAACGGCCTTTTGTCCATCATCTGGTTTTTTCGCAACACGCATCCGATGCGCACGATCGTCTTTGAATACGCTGTCGGTCCACTGGCCGTGTTGGTGCGTTGGTTGACCACTCAGCATTGCGACGTAGGTCTTCCGCACTGTGCGAGATTGTTGAAATTGTTGGCTCAACCGTGACGCCGCTTTGCTCGTTCGAGCCAAAACGATCACGCCCGTGGTGACGCGATCCAAACGACTGACAACGCCGACGAATGCCTTACCGGGCTTACGGTACTTCTGCTTGATGTAGTCGGCCGCCAAACTATGCAGCGTGGGATGGTCCGAATCACCCATCGTCGCCAAGTTTGCGGGCTTATTGACAATCAACAAATGATTGTCTTCGTACAGGATCGAAAGCGTTGTCATGCATGTCACTTTTTTGCGTTGCAGAACTGTACCTCGGGACAGTTCTTTGTTCGAGGCTTCTGATCCCTTGGTCAGTTACCAGTGTTTTCGCTGATGGACGACACTCGAGAACTACTTCAAACCCATTTTGGCTACCACGATTTTCGTTTTCCTCAAGCTGACATCATCCAGCATGTGATGTCCGGGCGGCATGCGATGGTCATCATGCCAACCGGCATGGGAAAATCGTTGTGTTATCAAATCCCCGCGTTAGCACTGTCGATGACAGAGGACCCAGCCCCCATCGTGTTGGTCTTATCGCCGCTAGTGGCATTGATGCAGGACCAGGTGGATGCATTGGTTAAACGAGGGATTGATGCGACCTTTATCAATTCGTCGCTGGATCGCGCGTCGCGTTTGGAGCGTCAAGAACAAATCACGGCAGGTCACTTCCGCATTCTCTACGTCACACCCGAACGGTTTCGAAAGCCCGAGTTTTGTGCCGTCATCAATCAGCGTCGCGTAGCCCTGCTGGCGATTGATGAAGCCCATTGTGTCAGCCAGTGGGGACACGATTTCCGACCCGATTACAGCCGGGTCGGCGTTATTCGAGAGCGACTTGGCAATCCAACCACAATCGCCCTGACCGCAACCGCAACGGCCCGCTGCCGCGAAGACATTCGAGCGCAACTGGCAATCGATGAAACCGACATGAAGCTATTTCATCAAGGCATCGATCGTCCAAATCTGTCCCTGGAAGTGATTCATGTGATGGATGATGACGAGAAGTGGGATGCGATCGTGCGACAATTGAATGATCAATCGCTGTTTCAAAATAGCGGTTCGGCCATCGTTTACTTCAGTCTCATTCAGACGCTGATTCGATTTAGTGATCGGTTGCGGGCGGCCGGCATCGACCATCATTGTTATCACGGTGATCTACGTCGTGAGGAACGACGCCAAACGCTCCGCGCGTTCATGAACGATGACGTTGATACCGTGTTGGCCACCCCAGCCTTTGGCATGGGCGTGGACAAGTCGGACATTCGGCTGGTGATGCATGCCGAGACACCTGGAAGCATCGAGTCGTACTATCAGGAAATCGGTCGTGCCGGTCGCGATGGTCAGCCAAGTCGTTGTGTTTGGCTTTATGATCAGGCTGACCTGATGACGCAGATGCAGTTCATCGAGTGGGCCAATCCCGATGCTTCGTTTTATGATCGAGTGATTCATGAACTAACCGTCCATCCGGAGCGGTCGGCAGCATTTGGCATCGATTCGCTTCGGCAACGTGTCCAAAAAGTAAGTCCGCACGATCACCGACTCGAAACAGCACTGGCCATGCTTGATCGCCATGGCGTGATCGCGGGCCCAACGCCGCCGGATTGTTTCGAAGTAGTCGGAGACATACCTGCCCAACTGCGGGACGACACGATTCTGGGGCTCAAAACGCGCGAGGACCAGCGTCGCCTGTATGCGTTGGTGGAACTTGCCGCAACGCAGAGCGAAGACATGCAACCATTCCTGAATGATTACTTCTTGGCCTAAGCGCACACGCCACTTACACCTCGCTGCCCTGTTTCGGTATCCTTCGCGTATGACCACAACCAAGGCAGTCAACACCGAACCGGACGCTCGCCCGCACGATCAAATGCGACCTGTCGCCATCGAATGCGGTTATCTGGAATCTAACCCAGCCAGTGTGCTCTATCGCAGTGGCAAGACAATCGTTCTGTGCACCGCATCAATCGATGCCTCCGTGCCCGTATGGATGGAAGGTCGCGGTAAGGGATGGGTGACCGCCGAGTACAACATGTTGCCCGGCAGCACCAGTCCGCGAAAGCGGAGAGACCGTTCCGGCAAAGTCGATGGTCGCACCACAGAGATCCAGCGTTTGATTGGTCGCAGTCTCAGAGCCGTGGTTGATCTGCATGCACTTGGCGAACGATCAATCACGGTTGATTGCGATGTCTTGCAGGCTGATGGTGGCACGCGGACTGCTTCCATCACCGGCGGTTTCATCGCTCTAACACTAGCAATCAAAGGGTTGGCGGAGGAATCAACCGCGACTGATGAATCACCCGTTGTTGTAGAGAACGTCTTACCTGACTCAGTTGCAGCGGTCAGCGTCGGTTTAGTCGCCGACAGGGTCGTGCTTGACCTGGATTATCAGCTCGATTCCGCTGCCCAAGTCGATATGAATGTTGTCATGACAGGCTCGGGCCGATTCATCGAAATTCAAGGTACCGGTGAAGAAGCCACATTTGATGACGACCAGCTGAGCGAATTGCTCAAGCTGGCGAAGAAAGGAATCCGCGAGCTGACTCACCTCCAAACATCAGCGGTCCAATCCCAACATGATTGTTAAAATCGAATCATGAGAGTGGGCATCGTTGGCGCGGGATTCATGGGATGGATTCATTATCTGGCCTACCAGCGAAGTTCGCGTGCAACCGTCGGCGGCTTTGCCACTCGAGACGCAACGAAGCAACGCGGTGATTGGCGTGACATCAAAGGAAATTTTGGACCACCGGGTCAGCAAATCAATATTGAGGGTTTGACCATCGCTTCGACAATTGAAGAGCTGTTGACAGACGATTCGCTTGATCTGATCGACATTTGTCTTCCTCCGCATTTGCATGCGCAGGCGATCGAGAAGGCACTGGCAGCCGGCAAGTTTGTCCTGTGCGAAAAGCCGTTGGCATTATCGTCACCCGTTGCCAAAAGGTTGTTGGAACAGGCAACGCCGGGACGACTGATGGTGGCTCATATCCTGCCGTTCATGCCCGAGTTTTGTTTCCTGGTTGAAGCTCACGCCGATGCACGCTTCGGTGCTGCCATCAGCGGACGTTTCCACCGAACGATTGGTCCGCCAGACTGGCTACCGGACTTTTACGACACATCGCGCGTCGGGGGGCCGCTGATTGATTTGCAAGTTCATGACGCACATCTAATTCGTCTGCTCTTTGGTATGCCGCAATCAGCCAACTCGGTATCGCATCTCATCGATGGCGTGCCATCGCGTTACGAAACCATCTTTCAATACTCAAACGATTTCGAACGCCCGGTGGTGGCCGTTGGGGGTGGAGTCACAAATTCGCCGGCTCGCGAATTCACACACGGTTATGAAGTCTCCTTTGAACGGGCGACGGTGCGTTTTGAATTCGCGGGCTATCAAGACGGCAGCACGTCGGGCATTCCATTGACGGTGTTGCATGCCGATGGCCAAATGGAACGTCCCGTGATCGAATCCGGCGATCCAGTGGACGCGTTTGTCGCTGAGATCGAAGCAGCCGCCGATGCCGTCGCAGGTCGACCGCTGCATCCCGCTCTTGATCCCACGATCGCAGTCGACGCATTGACGATATGTGAGATGCAAATGCCGGACTCGGTATCGTGATCGATCAAGCCACTCGACTCGTCAATTGGTTCAACGAGCTCGACACGCCTGGAGGCGTTGTCATTGCCTTTTCCGGCGGTGTCGATAGCTCCGTCGTCGCGGTCGCAGCCCATGCAGCAACATGCGATGCCATTGCAGTGACAGCGAAGTCACCATCGGTGGCGAAATGGCAACTCGAACTCGCTCATGACATCGCATCCAAAATCGGGATCGAGCATCGCGTGGTTGCGACCGACGAAATCAACCGCGACGCGTATCGTCGAAATGATCCCAAACGCTGCTATTTCTGCAAAGAAACGCTGTATCAATTTCTACAGCCGATTGCCGCACAACGAAATGCGGTGCTGGTATCCGGAACCAATGCGGATGACTTAGGCGACTATCGACCTGGAATCGAAGCGGGCAAACGAGCGGGTGTCCAAACACCGCTTGCCGAACTTGAAATCACCAAAGCCGATGTGCGAGCCATCGCGGATGCGTTTGAATTGCCCAATGCCGAACTGCCCGCGTCACCTTGTCTGTCCAGTCGCATTGCCTATGGCGTGGAGGTCACGCCGCAGCGGCTGGCTGCGATTGAGGCCGCCGAAGCGATTCTGCGTGAAACGGGTTTGAGCGACTTGCGAGTGCGGCTTCATCACGATGACTTGGCTCGGATTGAAGTGCCGGTCGATGAGCTAGCCCGAGTGACCCAGCTGCTATCTCAAAGTAACCTTGTCATGCAAATCAAACGTTGTGGGTTTCGATACGTCACATTGGATTTGGCAGGTTTACGAAGCGGCAGCATGAACGAAAGCCTCGTTCGAATCGAACTACCCAAGATGGCGACCGAGCCTTAGTCCAAGTCAAAGCTAAACTTCAGTGCGTTGTTGTTGCGGTAAGACGGACTTCCAAGTCCGTCCTGGTTTCAATTTTTCGTCGGACGTGAAAGCCCGTCATACCCTGAAATCCAAATAAGACACCACACGATCGCTTTTGCCGCATGTCCCTTTTTTGTCCTGAATCGCATCGAAAGTCCGCATGGCCGATCTGACGGGCCGCCGCCTAGGTGATTATCAAATCCTGCGTCGCTTGGGCGCCGGCGGAATGGCCGATGTGTACGCCGCGCGGCAGTTGGCACTCCAGCGTGATGTCGCGCTCAAGATTCTTCGAGCCGAATCCAATCCCAAACCTGACGATCAACGTCGATTTCGTCGCGAGGCGCAGGCCGCGGCCCAGCTGAATCATCCCGCCATTGTCCAGGTTTATGACATCGGCGAGATCGAATCATCACACTTCATTGCACAGGAGTTGATTGACGGAAAGAACCTCAATCAGCGGCTGGATGAAGTCGGTGTCCTTTCGACCGAAGATGCCGTTGACGTGCTCACTCAAGTGGCCGCGGCCCTCCAAGTGGCGCACGCTGCCGGCATCACACACCGTGATATCAAACCCGAAAACATCATGCGGGCTGTCGATGGCACCATCAAAGTAACCGACTTTGGTTTGGCTCGGATGCTGACATCGCCCGACGCAAGCACAGCGAACCTAACCCAAGCCGGACTCACCCTGGGTACGCCCCGCTATATGAGTCCGGAACAAATCCAGGGCCACGCCGTCGATTGTCGCAGCGATTTGTACTCGCTCGGTGTGACGATGTATCACCTGCTGACGGGCAATCCACCGTTTGATGCCGATGAGCCACTCGCTTTAGCCGTCAAACATTTGCACGACACGCCCGCGCCCATCAATCGACAACGCGGACGCGATGACCTTCCCGATTGGTTGACGTCAATCGTCATGACTTGCCTGCAAAAGGCACCTGAGGATCGATTCCAATCGGCCAATGAACTTGTCGACACGATTGCCGCGTCGGTTGGCGACGCCAGCATGCTGTCACCCGTTTCGCGCGGCGGATTGTCGTCTGCCACGGTGACCCTCCAGCGAGCGACCGACGCAGCAAAGCAACAACGTATTCAACGTCGCAAACGCCAATGGCAAACGACGTTTGTGGTAACCGCGGGTTTGCTTGCGGGATTCGGGCTCAGCACTCGCGTGCAGACACGCAGCGTCGCGGCGGTGTTCAGCCGCCAAGCAGTCGAGCGGATGGAATCAATCGAATTGCAATATCTGACCGCGATCTCCCAGAATCGCATTGATGCGTGGCAGGCGGTGAAATCCTATTTCCCGCTCGATGATGCGGGCGACGATCTGCAAACCAGAGTGGAGTACCACCATAAAGCGAGTTTGCAGCTCGCGCGATTGTATGTCGAACAGAAGCGGTTTGATCGGGCTAAAGAACAGCTCAATAGCCTCCGCGACTCATCGGTGTCGCGTTCGCATCGTTGTCTGGCGATGGTGTTGCAGTATCAGATCGCCGTGGCGACCCGCGACGAACCCAACGTGCGTCAATTCAAACAAAAGATTCGGCAAACGCTCGCTGAACTCAAAGCCGACAATCCTGCGGCGTACGAAATGATTCGCGAAGTCGTGCCGATGCCGCAGCAGGCCGCTCTAGGATGGCTGTAACGCATCCAGTGGCAACTTCTTGTCGTCAGCACCGGGAGCAAAATTGCTGCGATACACTTGAGTCCCCAGTGCTTTGTTATCGCCCCAATCAACCTCGACCCGGTTGTCACCCAGCACGATGTTGAGCAGCTTTTGCTGCATCTTTCGAGCGACCGACTGATGTTTGGCATCAAAAGCTAAGTTGTTTGTTTCATTGGGATCGGTTGGCATGTGATAGAGTGCTGGGTCAAGTTCCTCATATGGTGCTCGTCGCGCCCAGTCCATTTCGTCACCGCGTTTTTTGCTAGGACGTGTCTGCATTGAAAAGACATAGTCTTTCGTTCGAATGAACGCACGCGGTCCGATCACCGCATGACTTTCGCCGATCACATAATCGCGTGCGGGACGCTCACCCGAAACAACATCGGCCAGGTCAAAACCGTCCAAATACTCAAATGATCGATCATCAACATTCGCCCCAGCAAGCGACAAAATTGTCGGCGCGATGTCAACGAACTCCGTGAAGTCACGGACGACCGTATCAGCGGAAAACGCCGCCTTGTCGGATGAAACAACAATGATCGGATTGTGGCTATCAACGTCCCACGGTGTGAACTTGGATACGGCGCCGTGCTCGTTCAATTTCCAACCGTGATCACCACAGACATAAACAATCGTCCAGGGTTGATTCCGCGATTGGCTGTAGTCAATGAATGCGTCAGCAGCCTGCCCCACCAAGCGATCACCATAGGCACAAAACGAATAGTAATCCTGGATCATCGCTTGTTTTTCAGCATCGGTAAAATGATCTGACAGTCCTTGCTGGTGCTGCCGCTTGAGCTGCAGCGGCATTGTGGCTAACTCGTCAGGGTCGAGCTCGGGAATACGGTAAGAGTGATTCTGAAAACGCTCGCGGTAATCGGCCGGCGGAAGCACGGGGGTATGAGGAAAGTCAAAGCCAATGTGACAAAACAACGGCTTTGAGGTATCGACCCCATCGTATTGACGCGAACCGACCTGAAAGGATTGATCGGGATGCTTCAGATAGTCGGCAAAGATCGAAGCGTAATAGCCATCGCGAGTTTGACCGGCCGGTCGCGAACTGACACCTGACAGAATCATCCCGCTATCAATGTGTTTTCCCTTCTTTGGGTTGTAGTGACGCAACAAATCGTACTTCTCCATCGTCTCCCCACATGTTCCAGCGAACTTGGGCATGAGTCTCTCGAGCTCCAAAGAGCAATACTCAAATTCACCTTCCGGAGTGACAAAGAACTCCAGATTCTGAAATGGCCTGTCAAACGTCACGCCATCGATCGATGACGTCCAACCCTTTCCCCACGCACACAGACCATCTTTCGCCAAATCTTTGAAGTAGAAGCTTTGCTGATAAATCGGATGTCGTGCGGCCCAACTTCCTTTAATGGTTTTGACACGAACCCCCAACTTGCCGACGTGTGTGGTCTGATAACCCAACGCTGCCATGCTTTCGGGCAATGTCGGTCGACAATGCTCGGCGTTGTTATTGTGGTACTCAAACTCATAGATTCCCGAGCGAAACGGATAACGTCCGTAATGCATCGACGCTCTCGATGGGGCACATCCTTGGGCTTGGCAATACGTGTTGATGAACGTGGTGCCCATCTTTGCCAAACGATCCGTATTGGGCGATTCAACATATCCCAAGGCGCTCATCTCCCGTCCGTGCAACATCCGGTTGAAGGCACGTATGGAATCGTAGCGATGATCATCAGTCAAAATCCAAAGGATGTTTGGCTGAGCGGCGATTGCAGGTAAAGCAAACTGCCAAGCCATCACACCGACGACTATTGAAGCAGCAGATGAAATGAACTTCATGGTGTTGATCAGTGTGAAAAGAAAGACGCCCGGCTACGCTTCTTCCAACGCCAAGATCTTCTGCAGTCTTCGATCATGACGTTCTTCGGGTGCGTACCGGGCAGCAAGAAACGACCGAATGATGTCAAACGCCAACTCGCTTCCGATGACGCGACCTCCGATGCACAACACATTCATATCGTCATGCTCGACGCCCTGGTGTGCTGAATAGGTATCGTGGCAAATCGCAGCGCGAATGCCCGTGATTTTGTTAGCCGCCACGCTGACACCAACGCCGCTGCCGCAAATCAAGAGCCCGCGATCGGCCGTCCCACCATTAATCCGCTCGGCAACTTCGACCGCTATGTCAGGATAATCACAGGATTCGGGAGCATGCGTGCCGCAATCAATGAGCTCGGCAACCTGATCCGCGAATCGTTCGACCACCTGTTGCTTCAGCGAAAATCCCGCATGATCACCACCAATCGCAATCCGCAAATCACACAGTCGGTCAGCACTCGGATTTGGGACGGATTCGGTCATGGTTGGATGAGAGATCGAGGG
>JBCCJB010000102.1:0-11132 GCA_039028015.1 Planctomycetota bacterium | reverse complement strand
CTCGTCCGACGCAATCAAACGCTTTACGGACACATGCAATTGGCTTCGCAAGCGGGATCATCACGATCAAGCCGACGATAACAACATGATGATTTCGACATCTGCTTCGTGATCGCCGCGGTACGACGCGACTTGGCTTTGGGCCCGCGCCAAAGACGCTCGTCGACTGCCTAGGCGAACGAAGCTGCAACCGCGAGCGATCGCGAGGGCTGGACCCAGGCCCTCGCGATCGGCTCGCGAAAGCTGCCATCACGCAAGAGATTATCGATGCCAGCGAATGAACATGAAAAACATCTCAAGCGTCGTTAAAGACCCAGCAGGGAAGCCTACTGCGATCAGCCCAAAGACAAATCAATCGCCTGACTCGTCCTCGGTGAGCTGCTCATCAACTTCAATGAGCGGCTCATCAACGTCAGTGTCTTTCTCATCGACCTTGGAAGCCAGAGTTTCGGCGGCATCCAAGTGAGCTGCCGCCAAATCGGGCTCGTCGAGTGCTTTGTAACAGTCCGCGAGTCGTCGATGAGACTTTTGGGCCAAGGCATCAACCGCGAGAGCACGCTCGAAGTCAGGAATGGCGTCGAGATAACGCTCGAGTCGAAACAGAATTTGACCCCGAGTCTCGTAGAAATAAGGACCGGCTTTGGGTGCCTGTTTGATCGCTTGATTGCTCAGCTTCAGAGCATCTTCGAGATTGCTGCTGTCAAGCGATGACATCGCAACAGCGAGGTTATTAAGAATCGCGGAACTGTTGGGAAGGTGTTCGGCAGCCAGCTTCAAGTGCCGTGAAGCCCGCTCAGGATCCCCCTTCATCAAATACGATGTGCCACGAACAAAGTGGGCGATACCCGGCGACGTTCCTTTGACGAGGGCGTTGCGAATCGCGATCACGCCATCGTCTTCACTTTCAAGCGTCTTGAGCACTTGATCCGCAACGAGAGTCAGGACACGAGGATTGTTGGGCGCGTATCGCAACGCCAGCTGAAGCATTTTGAGGACCCTCAATCGCTCCGTCGCAGTATCGTTGGGTTGGTCCTCGATCTTCTTGATCCAAGCAACGATGGTGTCTCCCATCGCCTGCTGCAGCTGCAACCGGTGCTCCTTCGTCTTCATCCGGCCGATTGAAGCATCCAACGTGCGGACCGCTTCGGCATGACGCTCGAGAAACAATTGATTTTGCACCACCGCCAGCGCGAGAATTGGATTGGCGGGCTCTTCTTCAAACAAATCTTCAACGCGTTCCAGGGTGGTTTCGGCCAGCTTGTCCGCAGCCGCCGTATTGCCGAGGCGTCGCGATAATGCGGCAGCTTGCAGGCCCCGCATTGGCTGGTTCTCAGCTAGTTGACGCAAGAATGGAATCGCTTTGGCAAAACGCTGAGTTGCAATCAGATAATCGGCGCGTAATTGCATGATGCCAGAGTTCCCTGGCTTTTCATCGCCGATGAGTTCAAGCAAATCACCAAATTCTTCTTTGTCATCTTCCGACAGCTCATTCCATTTCTTGCCGAGATACTCGTTTTGCAGCAACCATTGTGCGGACTCGAGATGTCGATTGCCTCGAGCAAGCGACTGCATGATTGCCTTTGCTTCATCAGTCTTTTCCTGCTCGGAGTACACCATGCCGAGTCGGAACCGCACATCCAAGTCGTCCGGACGCGATGCGATCTGACGCCTTAGCAAAAGCTCAGCCGTTTCAAAATCATCAATGTCGTAGGCCGAGGCTAACTGTTGGTTGATTTGCTTATTTCGCAAATCGCCACCACCGGTGTAGGCGATCGCAGTGCCAACGAACACAACGATCAACAACACCAACGCTGGAATCGCCTTTGATGCTTCCCTCCAAGGGATCGAAAGCAAATAGGCATAAATAAACTGGCCACCCCATTTGAGCCAGTTGAGAGGGTTGATCACCTTTAACATCAGTTGGCTCCAAAGTTAGTTTTGTGTTGATGCTGGGCTGTCAACAAAGATTCAAGTCGAGATGGCTTTCGAATTGCAACCGGCGAGGCTTCATTCGATGGTTGTAACTCCTGTGAGACTCGCGACCGGACACGGATAAAGTCCTTTCGCAAACTGTCCAGGACCCGACGCGGAATTCTCTCCTGTGCGGTCACCCACATCTGCAACATCACCAGGTTTTTCTGGCTGATGGCGCCATAACGTTCCAAACGACTGAGGAACCTGGCACCAAAAGCACCGTAGGTCGACGGTGCATCTGGAACCGTCCCATCATCATGAACGGCAGTGAAAAGCAGATAGCCATACGTTTTGTCACCCTTTCGGAATCGGGCTGTGACAAATGATTCCTCGTCGACCGCGTCTTCACCGACCGCTGCGTCGCTCGACCATTCAGAATCGCCTCTTATGAGCTCAATGGGTTCGGTCACATCCCGATCGACAAGATCCCAATTCATATTCTGATAACAGACACACAATTCGTGCCAGCCACTGTAGGTTTGGCTTACAACAATTTGGCCCATCAAACGATCGGCCCGGAACTCCCAAACGTCCGCGTTTTGACCCAAGCGCGGTTCGGATCCGTTTCGAGTCAGTTTGTGATCGACGATTTTGATGAGATCGAATTCTTCGGACCCAAGCATGTCGGGTTCCGGTTCAAACAGCACAATCTCGCGTAGCAGCAACTCAGGAGCGCGATTGACTTCGACTCGCATCGACTGAATCAACGCCCCCACAAAACAAACGCCGACGATGGTCAACGTGGCGACCCATCCCACCTTGCCAAGAATCAGTTGGTTAAACCAGTCAGCACGGTTAGTCTTTGACGTTTGGTCTTGGTCGCGTGTGAAATTGGAGTAACCACCATAGGTCGTATCATCATCTTCAAACCGGATATCCGAAACGAAAAAGTTATAAGCTCTGAGAATGAGGTTCTCTGACGAATCACGGCCCGACGACGATACCGGGTGCAAAACAGTTTGGATCAGATGGTCAAACGAGAGTAAAAAGACGCCCGCAAGCGCAAGCGTCGCGTAGCCGAGCACGTCGTGTTGCCAACCTGACGCCCAATCCATGCCAAAAAAGTGATGGGCCACTGCCACCATGGTGACTCGGACTGTGTTGCCGACCACGGCAAGGATCACAGCGATGAGCAAATACAGCGGTGTCAGCCAAACCCGCCGGTCTCGCCACGTGACAATCACGCATGCCATGAACGCGAGCGTGAAAACCGACTGAATTCCGCTGCAGGCTTCAGCGACAAACAATTCTCGGTCCGCTAGCTGGATAATGTTGCCTTGGATCGCGTGAGGTATCCGGATCACATCCAAGACCACGCTGCCAAGCCGAGTTGTGATCCCTTGCAGCGTACTGATCAAACGATTGTCCAGACCAATGGGGGCCTGAATCAACATGATCAGCGGTATCGCGCAGCCAATCAATGATCGCCCGGAACCCTCGCTCTTGAGCGAGTGCAAACAAGCCGCTGCAAGAAAGACAAACGACAGGCCCGCCATCCAGGCCGATGGCAGCAACAATGCGGCGACCGAACCGAGAATCCCCAGACCGATCAGCGACCAGCCCAACACGCCACGAGGCGCATGCAGGCGGCGATCGCTACGCGTATATGCCAGATAACCCACAACCAAAAAGACGAATGGGAAATACTGGTAGTGCTCTTGGTCCCACATTGCCAATAAATAGGGGACCAACATTGGCACCGCCATGACCGCCAACGCAAGCCAAAAATAGTGCCATCGTTTTTGATCAGCGGTTAGATTCTGACGGTTTTCCTGATACCTCTCTTCAAAAGCTTCCGATGCCGTGGCTTCGACCGAACTCATGGGATGTACGATAACTCGTGGGGGATAAAGGATCGCGATGTGAGGTCGGGGCTGATTCGACAAACGCTATTCAAGTGAAAGTGATCGTCATAATTTGGCTGAGACCGCGGCGACGAATGACTAGCGTAATCATGACGGCCGCCAGCCAAGATTCTCTATCCCCGACGCTCGATTATCAAGCGACAGCTGCAGATTCGCAGCCGATGAATCGGCTGAAACGGTGGGGTTTTAACGAAACCCGGTGCGTTAGCCGGGTAGACAGATCAAGCACCAGCAAGCTCGAGCGTTGAACACGTAATAGTCGGCACGCGTTTGACGAATTTTTTCCTCAGAATTCCTCGTCAATGATCTCCAACGCGGCGCGGCTTCCCAAAGCCCCCCATAACCCGAATGGGCTTCGGGTACCGGGCAAGAATGGTGCCGGGCTGCTGTTCCCCTGTGCGTTGGCGTAGATACTGGGATTGGATTCGTCACCGGCCTCAATCGAATCGGTCACGAACTTGACCGCACCGTCGCCCATCATCACGTGGCATCCTCCCGGATGCCTGCTGCTCGGAGGCATGGCACCGCTTGAGTTGGCGGCGTCGCACATCACCAACTCGCGATTGGGTGGCAAAATCGTCGTCACCAAGCCGTAAACACCGCCCGCAAATGCCCACCGATAACCACGCATCCCCTCGCCGATGGGTTGAAGCCCAGGCGAACCGAAGCCACCCGAATTCGGCAGCGATGACAGCCAAAATAATGGCCGCGAGGGATCAAGCAAATTGTTAATGCTGGCGTAGTCGGGATTGTCGTAAACACCGCTGCCGGTTCGTCCCGCATAGATGTACGGTCGCGTCCGTCGATCACTATCACCCAGATCCGTGGCAATCTCGGCAACCATGATGGTGTTGGACAACCCATCGAGCGTATCGCGAAAACGCATACGCTGCCGCATCACGAACATGCCACGACTGGATTCACGAGCACGCTCGGCCGGCCCGCTCGCGGGGTGATCATAGGGCTTGGGACCATTAAGCCAACGCATGTTCGGCCCGTCATACCAAGACGGCCCAACCCAAGTATGGTGCATGGCGTCACCAACACACGCGGCATAATTCGTTCGCCCGTGCGCCGGTAACCCCAACCCTGGATCGCTCGGACATCGAAACGACGGCAGCTCAGTCAGCCAAGGGTCATAGCGGTGCACGCCGTGACTACCGAGTCCTTTACCGGGTGACGGCCCCATTGGCGGAAATGGCGTGTTGGGCATGAGGCCAGAACCGCTGGTGGGCTGAAAGGGATTGCTAATCTGCTCCCACAAACCTTGTTGCTCGAGATAAGGAAGCACGCCGACCAGAAAGCTCAGATTGCGACCGTTATTACCGACAACAGGATCTGGGTTGCCGGCATTGAGCGTCGAATGAGTCCCAGAACCGTGGTTGGGAAGTTGCTTGAACGCGTCGTGATAGTTGTGGATTGCAAGTCCCAAGTTATGCAATTGATTGCTGCAAGATAGACGTCGAGCCGCCTCGCGGGCCGACTGAACCGCCGGAAGCAAAAGACCCACCAACACGCCGATGATCGCAATGACCACCAACAGTTCAACAAGCGTGAACGCCGTTCGTGTTCGATTGAGAAACGCCCGTCTTTTACAATTCGGCATGGCACACGTTTGTTGTTTTGAAGAGCAACCAGCTACGAAATGAGCGTACCAACCCCGGCCTTGTACCCTCCCGAAACCAACCAATCCTGCGATTGCGGATTTGATCTCCGCGATAACGATAGCTGCAACCATGCAGTCGACAACCGCTGAAGCCGCGCTTACTCCGGCGCGTCAGACAACTCCATCAAGTCGTCGCCTGAATTGGGATTTTCGCGCAAATAGGCTTCTAATTCGTCCTCGGTCGTGGCCAATCCGGTTTCAGCCGATTTCTGACAGCCGATCAAGCCGAGTCCGACGCCGACAAACACAAGACTCAAAATCGCCCGTCGAAGATCGACGCGCTTGAAACGTGCCAATCGGCCAGATTGTTCAGCGGGTTTATTCATCACAGTGCGACGGTGACTGTCTTGCTTTCGAGATACGGCTTCAAGCCTTCCGTACCGAGCTCCCGTCCCTGGCCGCTGATTTTGAAACCACCAAAAGGTGCCGCAGCGTCAAAAACATCGTAGCAGTTGACCCAAACAGTGCCGGCTCGCACACCGGCGGCGAACCGATGTGCCTTCTGAATGTCCTTCGTCCAAACCGCCGCCGCCAAACCGTACATCGTGTCGTTGGCTCGCCGCAGGATGTCATCGCCATCGGCAAAGCTCAGCACACTCATGACCGGACCAAAGATCTCATCGCGAGCGATCGCCATGTCGTCTTTGACGCCCGTGAAAACCGTCGGCTCGATGAAATAACCGACCTCCCCGGCGCGATTGCCCCCGGTGACACAAGCAGCCCCCTGATTTTGCCCTTGATCGATGTAGCCCATGATCTTGTCGAATTGTTTTCGGTCGATCTGGGGTCCCTGAAGTGTCGCTTCATCGAAAGGATCGCCAACGCGTCGTCCACTGGTGACATCGATCAGTTTTTCAGTGAACTCATCTTGGATCGATTCTTCAACGAACACGCGGCTTCCCGCACAGCAGCATTGTCCCTGATTGAGAAACAGTCCCACATAAGCGCCCTGAACGGCGGCATCGATATCCGCGTCGGCGAATACCACGTTGGGCGACTTCCCACCGAGCTCAAACGTCAATCGTTTCAGTGACTGTGAAGCGTTCTTCATGATCAGCTGAGCCGTGATGTGCTCGCCCGTAAACGCAATCTTGTCGACGCCCTGATGATCCACCAAGGCACCGCCGGCGGTGGGCCCAAATCCAGGGACGACATTGATGACGCCATCGGGGAAGCCGACTTCCTTGGCGAGGGCCGCCATCGCTAAGCAAGTCAACGGCGTCTGTTCGGCTGGTTTCATCACAATCGTGCAACCGGCTGCGAGGGCGGGCCCCCACTTCCAAGCAACCATCAGCATTGGAAAATTCCAAGGGATGATTTGACCGACGACGCCGACGGGCTCTTTGCGGGTGTAGCACAAATAATCGCCGCGAATGGGAACCGTTTCGCCCTGGATCTTGTCTGCATAGCCTCCGTAATAACGAAGCACATCGACAACCAACGGCAGGTCCCCAGTCCGCGACTCGCGAATCGGCTTTCCGTTATCGAGTGTCTCCAATCGAGCCAGTGACTCCAAATTGTCTTCGATCGCATCAGCGAGCTTCAACAACAAACGACCACGATCACGCGCGTCCATCCGCGACCATGGCCCCGACTCGAACGCGCGTCGTGCCGATCGCACCGCTGCGTCAATATCCGCGGCATCGCCTTCCGCAACCTGCGCGATCTCGAGTTCGGTTGCCGGATTGACGGTGGCAAACGTCTTTCCGCTAACCGCGTCAACAAACTCGCCTCCGATGAAACACTGCGTGTGCTGAACCTTGGGCGGCAAAATCTCAGGCAGAGTGGTCGACATGGCATATTTCCTTCTGACAAGCGTAACGCGGACAGTGCCAGCCGCTGATGACGGCTGAACTCACCCCATCAACCTAACGGACGCGGTCGACGCCTTACAGTCAATCGGGGCAAGAATGCGAGACAAAATCGAGCTCATCTGAGATGAATTTGACCCTGACCGAAACTTCGCCAATGTCGTTGGGGTAATCAAAGGCATAGGATAATGTCACACTGGAGCTCCCACCCGAAAACACATGAGCCGACCGGGCTAGCGTCGCACGGCATTTGAGATTGAGCCGAACGCGCTTGCGTCGGATGCATTTGAGATGCAGGACGAAGTCGAGATCCGAGGCTAGTGCCAACGGCTCGGCGTGCTTTGTCGCTGGGTTTTCGGATCGGCTCAAACGAGCACATGTGGATCTGTCAGTGGCGGCTGACGAGCCTTTTCCAACCGAATTTAATAAGGACGTGACTTCGTGAATCGATCGCAAGTGTTTCCCACCATTCTGAAAAGAAAGTCTCGAAAACCAGCTTCTTGGATGATGCTGGCGGTGTGGATTGGTTTCGCCCCCGGCATAAATTTTCTGGCGACTGATTCGCTGATTTCATCGTCTGTTTCCGCTCAAGAGCTGCTACAGGAAGCTCCCGAATCACCCGCGGACTCTTCGAGCGAGTCGGCCACGGATCTGACCG
Source organism: Planctomycetota bacterium (assembly GCA_039028015.1). GTDB lineage: Bacteria > Planctomycetota > Planctomycetia > Pirellulales > Pirellulaceae > Rhodopirellula. The sequence goes on along the minus strand of JBCCJB010000102.1, from coordinate 3,158 downwards.
ATCCGGTTGTGGTCGTCACGCTGGGGAGCATCAGCCAGCTAACGCAAGATCTGAATTATCTCAGCGGTGCGATTGGCACACCGCAACTCGGCTTCACATTCGCCATGATGGCGGGCACGTTCACGCAGGGAATCGACAGCAGTCAGCCGATCGGGGTCGTTGTGCCCTTGGTTGACGGCACACCCGAGCCGATGGCGTTGATCCCCGCTGCGGATGTCAAGAGTTTTCTTAAGACGATGGAAGCTCAAACAGGCCCGGCCGACGAATTGGACGATGGCACATTGGTCATCGCCATTGGCGCCAACACGGTGTTCATTCGCCAGAGCGGACCATGGGCCGTCTTGGCACGCAATCGTGCCGTCCTGGATCGTGCTCCCGCTGACCCCGGCACACTGATTGGCGAGATGGGTCGTGATTATGACATCGCAATCAAACTCGACGTTCAAAAGATCCCTGTCAGCGTTCGCGATGCCCTGATCGGTCAGCTTCGTCAGGGATTCGAGCAGGCCATGGCGAGGCAGGCGGCCGACCAAGCCGACAAGGCCAACGAAATTGCGACGTCATCGCTCGAGCAAATTGAGCAAGTCATCGGGCAGACTGACGAACTGATGTTTGGAATCGATATCGATGGCACGAACCGCCGTGTTGTTGTCGACACCGCGTTCACCGCCGTTCCTGGTTCATCATTAGCAGACATCTACGAGGGCCAGCGACCTATCACGTCGCAGTTTGCGTCTGTCGTGCGCGATGATGCGGCTATGTATTTGCATGCGGCGTCAACGGTGAGTCCGGAAACGGCTGAGCAGCTCAAATCAAGTCTGCAATCGATCGTCAAATCCATACCGGAAATGCTGAGCGAGATTGAAGAGTTGGGCGAAACCGAGCGTACCGAAGCGGCGGAGATGATTGAACGCATCATCGACCTAGTACTGGAAAGCTACGGGGAAGGCAAAGTCGACTTGGGCGTTCTGATGATGGCTGATGGTCAGGGAATGCAGCTTGCCATCGGTTCTTTTGTGTCCGAAGGCGATAAGGCCGCGCAGATCGTCAAAGACATCGCAGACAAGGTCAAAGGCCTCGAGAATGCACCCCGCTTCCAATTCGACATCGAGACTTACAAGGACGTCACGTTGCACATGATGGAAGCGGATGTTCCCGACGACGAAGAACAGGTGAAGAAAGTCTTTGGCGACACGATTCGCATTCATATCGGTACGGGCCCCACGTCGGTTTACCTTGCCCTGGGCGATACCAGCGTGCCGCTACTTCGCGAGATGATCGACAACGCCGCCGCCACAGAAGACACCGTCGCAACGGGATCCCAACTGGCGGTTGCGGAATTCAATCTCGCACCGCTTTTGCAATTTGCAAAATCAATCGACAGCAACGACAGTATCGCGTCGATGTTGGATGCTTTAGCGCGATCCGACGATTTGGGGCAAGTCAAATTGAAAAGCGATTCCATTGCCAATGGATCGAAATCACGTTTTGTGGTTGGTGATGGTTTGATCAAAGCCTTGGGCACCGCATATCGCGAAGCTCAAAAAGCGAAGATGCAAGACGCTGAATTTTGAGTTGACGCCATTTGGGTTTGAAGACTAATGCGACGACTGTTGCCGCTGTTCTGGATTCTCTTGGGCTTCATCGGCGGCTATTTGGCACGAGGTCGGCAACGACCTGTTGTCTCAACACCCGCCGTGGCTCCGACCGTCCTCGTCGCTCCGCCCAGCGTCACCGAGGGTGGCGATGCGGACAAGCAGCCAGATTTGCCTTCAACACGTGAGGTGGCAATCGAAGAAGTGCTTGCGTTGGCACGAGCCGCACTCGAAAACATGACCTCTAACGTCGATGATTACACGGCGGTCATGGGAAAGCATGAGCAAGACCGAAACGGCGTTTTGCAGCCACCCTCGGAAATGTTCATGAAGGTCATGACGCGGCATCGCGGCGGAGAGCCCGGCCAAAACCTCAAGGCATACCTTCGATTTGAATCGCCCGAGAACGTCCGCGGTCGTGAGGTGATTTGGGTTGAGGGCGAAAATAATGGCAAGTTGCTCGTTCGGGAAGCGGGGCTGGTGGGTGCGATGATGACCGCCTCCGTTGATCCCAATGGCATGATGGCAATGCGTGGTCAGCGTTATCCGATCTCCGAACTTGGCCTAACCAACTTGATCACCAAACTGATCGAGCATGGCGAGTCCATTCAATCGCAGCTTCGATCCGATGCCCAGACTGACGGCGATGCCCCGACCGACGGCAATGCCCCGACCTCCGGCAATAACAGTCAAGCGGTCACGGTCACGATGAGCACAGGACTGGCAGATCAGGTTGACGGTCAAACGTTGATTCAAATTCAAAAAACCCAACCCGACGGTACCGAGGATGATTTCTCCTTAGCCGAAGTGGTCATCGATCTCGAGCGGCAACTCGTGCTTGAATTCCGCAGTTTCGGATGGGCGGAGGTCGAATCTGATCCACCACCACTCATCGAGTCCTATCAGTACCGCGACGTCAAATGCAACGTCGGCCTGACCGATGATGATTTTGATACCCAGAATCCCGAATACACGTTCAAGAAAACGTAGTCAGCTCGGAACTCATCGGCACTCACGCCTGGTCGTTGACCGTTGAGGACGCTGCTAGGATTCGTCCCGCTTTTTGATCGGCGACGTTCGCGGTCCCGGCCATCGACAACAAACTTGTCAGCTGGGTTCGCACATCATCGGTCGATGCCAATCCCATCATTTTGGCAATGAGTGCCGCGATGGACAGGTCTTTCACACCATCGGTATCCAAGCCGAATTGACCGATCAATTCGCCCATCTGCGTGCGGAAGTACTCCGCATTGCCATCGAAAAACGTGTCCTTGATGTCGGTCGCCACGCGGCTGTTGTAAACAAATCGATCGATCGCCTTACCGCCTTTAACCGCCGATGTGATTTGATCGAAGAATTCGCCGTCGCCGCCAACGATATCAATGCGGGCGGCTTGCAATGCATCGCCGATCACGCCGGCCTGGCTTTCCGCGATACCGCGTTGCGTTTCGATTGCGGCGATTTCGATCGCCTTTTGTTTTTCCAGGCTCAGCTTGAACTCTTCATGCTCTTTGCCAACACCATCGAGCTGCTTCATGGCTTCGGCTTTCTCGGTGATCCCGG
>JBCCJB010000101.1:0-11155 GCA_039028015.1 Planctomycetota bacterium | reverse complement strand
TTGAACGCCAATCTGCGTTGATTCGTCCTTGAGCGGTCAATCTTGCCTCGTGCCAAACGGATCGAGTCGATTGACGTCCACGCGCATCCGGGCTGCGTTCGCGCAACCTTAGGTCATCACCTTCGATGTCAAGTCGCATTTGCATGGCACCCAGATCACCGGCGACGACAACATTGCCATCGATGATGCCAGTCGCTTGCCACTGTGAATCGCCACTGGACGCTCTCGTCCCGTTAATTTGACGCGTCGTGGCAACTGGTTGCACCAAGCTGCGACGCTCACCAGCGAACTCCAGCGCACGACTTTGTTGCAGCATTTCAAGATTCGCTCGGAAAGCAACTTCCATGTCGGCGACACCGTCAATCCATTGACCTTGGATGGCCGCTGAAGCCGACTCGCCTGCGACGGTGAACGATCGCATCAAAACATCGTTCTGCGGGACAATCGCGTCGCCATCAAAGTGAAATTTGATTTGGTCTTGGCGAAACTTGGATGACGTCGTTGGCACTTCCAACGACGTCAGGCTGCCATCCAGTGCTGTTAATCGGGCACTTCCTGCACCAGACACGTCACCGCGAGCCACAAAATCATAGCCGCCACGAACACCGCGCAATGAATCAGGCAACCACGGCGAAATCATCGTTGCCAAAGCTTCAATCCGACCGCGCGAACGAATCCGAAGCGGGAGCAATCTGGTCGCATCGAATTCTCTGACCGCTTGAACGAGGTCAATGGTGGCATCGAGCCCGTCACCGGTTAACTCGAGCTTGCCGGTTTGGAGTTGGTCTAGACTTCCCGCAGATCCATTGCGGCCAGGTTGCCAATGTCCCACCAGGTCGACTCGACCCAGTAAGGACTTTTGCTCCAGCGGCGACCCGTCGGGCGTCACCAGCACCAAATCAGTCCCTCGGCCGTCGCCACGAAGTCGCCAGATGCCGCCGGGCTCAGCATCCCACTGAACCGAACCGTCAATGCGGCCGTCGATGTTCAATCCATCGCCCTTTAGCAACGGACCCAGAACACGCGATAATTTTCCAAAGTCAGCTTGGATTTTGGCGTTGCCCGACGAAAGCTCACCGACGCCCTCGACCATCGCAAACGAACTATCGAGTCGAAATCTTTCCGCACGCAGCGATTGCGAATCACTCGAAACCAAAGCAACAAAATCGACGGGAGCGATCCGGATCGGCCGCGATCGCGTCGTTTGAAGATTGGCCTCGACAATCGGCACCTCGGCTTCAATCACACTCGAACGGAGCGTGAGCTTTCTTCGGCGTTTTTCAGATACGATTCGGTTATCAGCGACCGTTCGACCCGCCGCATTTCGCCGATCGGACTCCTCTGAATGCGTCTCGGGTTTGATTGTCGCGGTCATTCGTCCGGCCGAGACACGCACGTCATCTCGAAGAGGCAACACGTCGGGAAACGCCGCATGCAGCCGCGGCAGATCAATTTCAATCTCAGCAATCGCGTCCACATCATCCAGCCATGCCAGCGGATTCGGCCGACCGTTATCGCTCGCCAAGGAATCAGGAAATCCGCCATGAATCGATGCAACGCCAAAATCGGCTTGCGTTGACAAATCGCGTGCCATCACACGTCCGGGACGCCAACGCAGGTGCCCGTCGAGTGTTGCGAGTTGATTTTGCCAAACACGCTGACCGGTGACAGGATCGAATGCGGATAGGTTTTGCACTCGCATCTGTGTCAGCGACAGGTTGACATCGCTGGCGCCCGATTGAATCTCGGCCGAGACCTGACCCGACACATCTCCGGTCACACGCGTGGGTAATTGACTTTGTGGAAATCGCCGCTGGACAAGGTCGAGCGTTGACATCGGAAGTGTGTCCATCGAAAGATCAACACGCACACCGTTCTCGACGCCTCGATGCTGCCAAATCTTTGCCGCCAGAGCACCGTCGTTTCCATTGGGTTGTGTGATCAGACCGGACACATCGATCTCGATTGACTCACGATTCAAAACGGCTTCACCGTGCGACTGCGTGACCATCCAAGATGCTGCCGTCACGTCATCGGTGATCGTGCATTGCACGTCCTGAAATCGCACCTCACCGATCGGTGTCAGCTCAGGCCCATTGGCGGGCTGATCCAGAATACGACTCAAATCGGCTTCTAAAGAGCTCCATTGGTTGGCAACGTGAATCTCCGCACGAACACCCCGAACATCGATCGGACCAAATTGTCCGGATTGGACTTCACCAGCCCAGACGTTCATCAAGGTCAATTCCGTTTGGCATTGATCAATTTGAAACGCCGTATTGGCCGCTAAGCCATGACTTTTGATGCCCGTGATTCGTAACGGCGTGATCCAGCCGATTTCAAGCGATTCAAAATCCACTTCCCAACCAGCCTCACTCGCCGCAGCCGCGACCCACGAATGCGGCAGTGAACTGTGGCAAAGTAACGACGGCCCGGCCAATACCGCCAACAATCCAAAGAGCACGATCATGGCCAGAATTGAACGGGTTTGCTTGGAACGCCCCGCCCGACGTCGAGCCGTTCTTTCCGTGCTAGCAAGATCGTTAGCCAATCCGTGAGTGCGTCGCATCCGATCGCCTTCCTGGCAGCAAGATTGATCGAGTCCAAGGAATATGGACTCGAAACGGTGTGTCACTGGTGATTCGTTTCGGCGTCAACGGATTCACCTCCGCAAAAGCCGCGTCGCAGCGGGAGTTTTAGTTATCGGTTTGTACGACGAACTTCCAAGTCCGTCATGACTTTGAATTATCCATGGATTTAACTGTCTGACGGACTCAGAAGTCCGTCGTACCGCACAACGCAAGTGCAAAATCGCGGTCGCGCCCGCGCTCTGATTTCAAAATCGCGCCGCTAACTCCTGCTCAAATCCATATCAAAAAATGCTAAGCGACCCAAGAGGAATCGCGTGGTGAACAAGGCCCAGCGTGCAATTCACGTGACGTTGATCTTGTGATTTGAGTCCGCATTTGAGTACGGAAAACACTGTGTTTTCGCCGGGAACCATTCAGAGACAAGAACGCTTTGGCTAACGCTGACTCGAAAGCCGCCGCAGATGACCCAACACCGGTGTCACCGGCTCGTGGCGGTCAGCGCGCCTTAACACTCAGTGTGCTGGGTCTTGGTGTGATCACGCTGGGCGGTTTGGCTTGGATCATCTCCACCACGATTGGAGCCAGCGATCTTGAACCACATCGAATCCTGCGGTTGGCATCCGCCCAGTACGTCGACGGCAAACCGATCGTGGCGGGTGACCTCGCCGAGCGGGCCGAGCTACCGGATCCCATATCTGAGTCCGGCGATGATGATTCGGAAGCCGCCCCCGATGCACCAATCGATCCAGCCGACGCGGAAATGTTGGGCGATGAGGCATCCGAGCAAGACGATGTCGAAGCATCTTGGCGATCGTTGAGATACTTTTTGATCGGAGCCGGCCGCTACGCGAAAGCGGATCTGTTACCGTCGCCCCGCGACCGTAGCGAGGCCATGACGCAAGTCATTGAACCACTGCGGCGCAGCGAAGCGTTGGGGTTTCCCGATGGTCGACATGCGGAAGCCTATCGATTGCTCGGGCTGGCGTATTTTGAGCTCGGTCAATTCGTCACCGCCGAACAGTACCTGACACAGGCGATGAACTCCGATTTGACGCTTCGGACAGAACTATTGCCGCGATTAGCCAAGGCTCAAGCCGAAAACAATCCCATCGGCGAGTCTCCCGAGGCGGCGTTAGGCACGATCAATGAATACCTGCTCGATTCGGCGCTTCGGGACTCCAAGCGTGCGGAAGCCCAAAAGCTCAAAATCGAATTGTTGATTCAAGCATCACGCTACGACGATGCGCAGGACTTGATCGAGCAAACTCGGGAACTCATTCAACCCGCGATACGCGAACAAGCACCGTGGGCGATCTCAGTGGAAGACCACCTCAAACTCCACTGGTCGCGGCAAACCATCAAACGTGTGATCGACTCATTTGATTTGCCCGCGGGTGTCCAGCGCATTGCCGGCATCCCAATCAATCGAATGAATGAGATCGATTCCAGCTACCAACGTGATTTGCAAATCGCGATCACCAGCTTGACCCGATTGCGTCGCGAAGCACCACCAGCGATCGCCGCTCAAACGCGATTGCTTGCAGCCCAATGCCATTTGTTACTCGAACAAGAAAATCAGGCGTTAGCGTTGATGACGCAACTCCGCCAGCAACGACCGTTTCGCAAGTCGGGGCTGGAAGGCGGTATCTCGGAACTTGAGTTGCTCTCCCATGCAGGTCGTGGAGCGGATGCCGTGCAAACCGCCAACTTTCTGATTCGCGAAGTCACCCAAAGCCGATATCTCACGCTCAGCGACGTCGAACGGCAGGCCCTTCGGGATCGAGTCATCGAATCATTGAATCAATTGCGAGACAACGGAAATGCAGAGTCGGCCGTCGCGCTGTCTCGCGCCGCCGGACCGTTGCTAACACCCGCCATTGCGATGCGGCAACAAGGAATCTCGTATCTCGTTTGGGCCGAAAACGCGCTCGCTGGATCACGCGGTGCTGATGACGACATGTCCGAGAGCGATTCGGCGTTGGCACGAGCCCGATTTCGGGGCGCCGGGGAAGCACTCTCCGATGCGGCCGATTTGTTGTTCACGACCGAAGATTACCTACCCACGCTGTGGGAAGCCGTGGTCGCTTTCCAACGCGGTCGTCACTTCGGACGTAGCATCGATCTGTTGCAACCCTACCTTCGATATGAAGATCGCACGCGGCAATCACGCGGCCTGGTCGCACATGGTCGCGCGTTGCTCGCACAAGGAGAACCCGAACGTGCCATTGATTCACTGGTGACTTGCATTGTCGAATTCCCACGAGATCCGCTGCGATACGACGCGCGTCTGTTGGCGTCGCAAGCCGCGATCGAGCTGGGCCAATCCGACCAAGCAATGACATGGCTGCGTGCTAACCTGACCGATGGCCGCCTAGCTCCGCAGAGTCCCGCCTGGCGTGATGCGCTGCATACGCTGGGTGATCTTTTGTATTCGCAGGCCGAAGCGGTTGCGTTTGAGGCACAAGATAAACCCACTCAGGAACGCGTCGATCTGTTGAAAGAGGTCGAACCCAAACTGACCGAAGCCAATCGCCGTTTGTGGGAAGCCAAAGAACGATACTGGCCGTCGCTGATGGCGCAGCGAGCTGCCTATCAACTCGCACAAACCGAGCGGCTTTTGGCGCAGTTGCCTGAAACGGAAATCGAACTACCCGGACTGGCAAACTCAGTGCGTCGCGAACTGCGAGCCACAGCGAACACACGACGACAAAAAGCGTTGGATCGCTTCACCGATTTGATCGACTATTTGGATGAGCGACGATTGGAATCAGAGCTTCATCCCCGGCAAGCGGCGCTACTACGCAATTGCCTCGTGGCCAAGGCTGACGTGCTTGCCGAAATGGACCGGATTGGCGAAGCCGCGGACACGTATCGTGATCTGGCATTCCGCTACATGAACGAGCCGCCGTGTTTGGAAGGTCTCTTGGGTCAATCCAGGATGATCCGGCAACTGGGCCGCGATCGCGAGGCCGACCTGTTGATCCGTCAAGCCGCTCAGATTTTTCGACGCATCGGTCCGCAATACGATGACCAATTCGCGTCGATGACACGCTATGACCGCCGCGAATGGCAAAAATATCTCGACTGGATGACCGACCAACTCGACCAAGGTGAATCATGAATCAGGACAGCCATTTGGAAACTTGGATCGAAAAACGCTTTGAGCTTTTGAGCGGATTGCTGGACTTAACCACGCACCAGGAAGCGGCCATCGAAGCCGGTCAAATGAATGAACTGATGCAAATCCTGGGAGAAAAAAGTCGCTGGCTCAGGCCGCTGCTTGAGGTATCGCAATCGATCAGCGATGCTCGACGCAACCAGACAACACCCGCCAATATCTCGTCGCAACACCGAAGTCAGCATCAACGTGCCGAAGAGATGCACGCCGAATTGCTCCAGCGTGAATCGGCCTGCGAATCCGCTTTGGTTTCATCACGGCAGTCGCTATCCGAGGCGCTGACGCAGACGTCGTCGTCACGTCACGCTGCCAAGCAATACCGGCAACCCGAATCGCCCGCACGGGGATCGTTGGACCTGAGTCAGTAGCGGCATTGACGTTTGCCACTATCCGGGACGCCATCTTGATCGACGAAACGCGACACATTGATGTCACTGCTGACGTTGGCGGCACGTTCACCGATTGCCTCATTCGGCTGTTTGACAACGACAAAGCCGCCAACGTTGGCAACGACAGTGAGCAGCGGTCGAGGACAAATCGACCGCAACCAGTCGTAACGCGGCGCATGAAGCTGCTGAGCGATGGCAGTGTTGCAGCTCGAATTGTGGGTTTTGAAGCAGACCGAGTTGTCTTACTTGAAATCCCTAAGTCACAGACGCATCCCGATTTTTGGGTCGGTGCAAGAATTCGTTTTTCAAGCACCGATTATTTGGGCACTGATGATTTGGGCACCGAAGTCACCGTCCACAAATGGCAGCATCTTAGAGAACGCGAAAGCGAGACTGCTAAGACCCCGAACGCACAGATAGGCCCACCGCGGACATCCGCTTCGCCGGGTGGCGTTATCGTTCGTGCCGCCTTATCCAATCCGCTCGATCAAGCAAGCATCGGATCACGCGTTCAGCTGATTGCTGAGTTGGAAGCGCCGGTACTGGCAACCAGGCTGATCTCCAACACACCATTGCGCAGCGAATTGCCGTCCTGCACCGTGCGACTGGGTACGACGCGTGGCACCAACGCGCTCTTAACGCGGCAAGGTGGTCAATTCGTACTCGTTACCACGCGCGGCTTTGCGGACATTCCGGAGATCGGTTTTCAGGACCGTCCGGATCTGTTCGACCTCAACATCCAAAAGCCCACACCATTGACGCCGCATGTCGTCGAAGTCGATGGACGATTTGATGCAACCGGACGCGAAATTGAAACGCTCAATAACGATGCCGTTCGCACGACGCTGCAAGCATGCCGAAGAGAACATCCATCGATCAAGTCACTTGCGATTTCCACCATCCACGCATCGGTCAATGCTGATCACGAACGACGTATCGCAATGATCGCCAATGAGGTCGGCTACACGAGTGTGATCCGATCATCCGACGTGGCGGCTCGTCCAGGTTTGGTCGCGCGCATGGCCACAACGTGTCTTGACGCCTACTTGCAACCTGTTTTGCAAGACTACGTGCAACGCGTGCAGGCTCAATTTGGTGGTCCGACACGCTGTCACCTCCGGTGGATGACCAGCAGTGGCAATTTGGTCGAATCGGCCTCATTTCGCGGTCGCGACAGCGTTCTTTCAGGGCCGGCCGGTGGCGTGGTTGCGTTGGCTTCGATCGGACGTGAAGAAAGAACCGACGTCGTCGGCCTCGACATGGGTGGCACCAGCACCGACGTGAGCCGTTTCAGTGGACAACTGCAGCGTCGGCAGGAATCGAACGTGGGCGGCGTGCCGATTTACAGCTCGATGATGGACATTCACACGATCGCGTCTGGTGGCGGATCGATTTGTCGTGTTCAAGAAGGTCGCTTAACCGTGGGACCCGAAAGTGCGGGTGCCGATCCCGGGCCCGCCTGTTACGGACGTGGCGGACCGTTGTGCATCACCGATGTCAACTTGCTGCTCGGACGAATCGTCCCGGACGATTTCCCGTTCCCACTCAATCTGGAAGCTGCCGAAACGGCGATTGCGGCTCAGCGCGATCAAATTCTCCAGTTCAGTCAATTGTCAATCAAGGAATTGGCCGAAGGGTTTTTGCAGATTGCCGTCATGCAAATGGCCGAAGCGGTCCGCAAAATCACGACCGCGTCGGGGCTGGACGCTCGTCGCATGACGCTTGTCGGCTTCGGTGGTGCCGCTGGCATGCACGTTTGTCGTGTTGCCGATGCGTTGGGGATGTCGCAAATCATCGACCATCCTGATGCGGGACTGCTTTCCGCCGTTGGTATCGATCACGCGCCTGTAGGCCGTATTCGCACTGTCGCTGCCCTGCATCCAGTCAGAGAAGCCGTGCCAATCCTAAGCCGCATGATTGATCAGCATTCGACCGAACTACGCAACGACTTGCGTACCGAAGAACATCTTGCCAACAACGCGATGATCAGCACCAACGTTTGGGCGGCGGTCCGCTATTGCGGCACTGAATCCGCGTTGGAAATCTCGGCCGAACCGCTCGAATCGTTGGTCGAGCGTTTTGAAACGCATCACGAGTTGACATTTGGATATCGACGCGACGGGATGCCCGTTGAGACGACAGCGATCACCATCGAAGTCACATCACAGACCGATCTTGATAGGCAACCGCAGCGTAGCGACACCGCGGCAACGCACCAAAGCACTTCAAGCAAAACGGAATTGATTGGCCCCTGCATTGTGCCGCGGGATCACTCCGTTTTGGTCATCGAATCAGGCTGGATCGGCCAACGTGACGTCGACGGACAGATTCGATTGGTAAAATCCAAGGGGACTGCAGAAGCACACGAAAGCGAAGTGTTATCCCATCGCGGCGATGATGCGATCGACATGGAATTAGTCGTGCGACGATTCCAAGGAATCGCGGAATCGATGGGCGAAGTCATTCGACGAACCAGCGTCAGCGTGAACGTGAAAGAGCGACGGGACTACAGCTGTGCGGTTTTCCTGGGTGACGGATCGCTGATCGCCAACGCACCACACGTTCCCGTTCACTTGGGTGCCATGGGGCACACGGTGCGGCGTCTAATCGAGGTGTACCCAGAGATGTCACCCGATGATGTTTATGTCAGCAACGATCCGTTTACGGGTGGATCACATCTGCCAGACGTGACCCTGGTGACACCTGTTTTTTGCGATACCGACAACGCGACGCGTTCCGCAGGAATGCCCTGCGACTTCTTCGTCGCCTCACGATGCCATCACGCTGAAATTGGTGGCATGGTTCCTGGGTCGATGCCGCCATCGGCAACGCGATTGTCCGAAGAAGGCGTGGTCATCCGTGACTTCGCGTTGGTGCGAGCCGGCGTGTCATATCATCAAGAACTTGCCGATCAGCTCGCTAGCGGTCCATTTGCGTCTCGAAACGTGACCGAAAACATGGCTGACATTGCGGCTGCCCAAGCCGCTGGACGGGAAGGCGGAGCTCAAATCGCGGGACTTGCACGGGAATGGAGCCTTCCCCGATTGAACGAGCTCACACAACGCTTGTTCGCCATCGCCGGACAAGCGACCGCGTCTTGGATCGGGTCATTGGATTGGAAATCGCGAACGTTCACGGATTCACTTGATGACGGATCGAAGGTCAAGGTAACGATCACAGTCGATTCCGAAAAACAGCGGCTGGGGATTGATTTTTCCGGCACGGCACCTGTCCATGCAGGTGGCTTCAACGCGACCCGATCGATCGTCACATCTGCGGTTCTGTACGTGCTGCGATGCGTATGCCCGACCGACTTGCCACTTTGCGACGGAGTTCTCGATCGCATCGATTTGGCGATCCCACCGGGCTTGCTGGACCCATCCACTGAGGCAACTCTGGCAACGCTCGACCCGAGTCAATGCCCGGCCGTCGTTGCCGGGAATGTGGAAACGAGCAACCGGGTGGTCGACGTTTTGTTGGGTTGTTTGCGGTCTGCGGCTGCATCCCAGGGCACGATGAATAATCTGCTTCTTGGTGACGACAGCTTTGGCTATTACGAAACCATTTGCGGTGGCGCCGGGGCGACACCAGACGGCAGCGGAGCCGATGCCGTGCACACGCACATGACCAATACGCGGATTACCGACCCTGAGATACTGGAAACTCGTCTGCCGCTTTTGCTCCGCCAATTCTCGATTCGACGCGGTAGCGGTGGGCTTGGCCTTCACCGTGGCGGCGACGGTGTTGTTCGTGAGATCCAGTTTCAGCGACCGCTCACCGTATCCTTAATCACATCCCGACGATTGACCCAGCCATACGGATTAGCCGGCGGTCAGTCTGGCGGGTCTGGAAAACAAGTGCTCAAACACAACGATCGGACAATCGAATTGCCGCCATGCACCACACTTGATGTCGAACCGGGCGATCAGTTGCGTTTGGAAACACCGGGCGGCGGTGGTTGGGGACAGGCGTGATGATTCGTTAGGCTGCTTGCATCGCAGATCGTTCGCCAGTCCCAAGGAAACTCGATGATTCCGATTACGTCGACCATTCATCGCTTCAACGTCACTCTCATCGTCGTTGCGTCAGGCTTCGCTTGCTTGATCGCCGCCGGAAACGTCGAAGCCACCAGCAATCGGCCGCCTAACGTGTTGTTAATCATGGCGGACGATGTGAGCTGGGAATGCTTTGGTTGCTACGGTGCGGAAGACTATCAAACACCTCGCCTGGATCAGCTTGCCAGTGAGGGCGTGCGATTCAATCACTGTTATTCAACGCCGCTATGCACACCGTCGCGGGTGATGCTGATGACCGGCAAGTACAACTTCCGCAACTACACGCACTTCGGTTATCTCGATCCTGACGAGACGACGTTTGGTCATCAAATGCAGTCCGCCGGCTATCGAACCGCGATCGCGGGGAAATGGCAGCTCAATGGGCTTTACGACTCGCTGCCAGGTTACGACGACACCTCGCGACCGCAGCAGGCCGGTTTTCATGAATCGCTTTGCTGGCAAGTCACACGTGCCAAGAACGCTCCCAATGGAGGCGAACGATTTTGGAATCCGGTCTTGGAACGAAACGGACAGGTGGAATCATCCCAGTCCAATCGAGGTCGATACGGCCCCGATTTGTTGACCGACTTTCTGTGCGATTTCATGGAACGAAATCGAGAACAACCGTTCTTTGCCTATTACCCGATGGTTTTGGTTCACGATCCGTTCACACGAACCCCATGGACCATCGGAGATCAACCGCTCGACCAAGCCAACAAAGAGCCACGCAATCCCGAGCAAAAGAAGGCTAACTTTGTTGCCATGGTTCATTACATGGACCATTTGGTGGGGCGGCTGGTCGACAAGATTGACTCGTTGGGCCTGAGCGAACAAACCATCGTCATCTTCACAGCCGACAACGGAACGCACCGCAAAATCCAATCGCGGTGGCGTGGTCAAACCATTCAAGGTGGCAAAGGGCAGCTCAAAGACATGGGTACC
>JBCCJB010000100.1:0-11156 GCA_039028015.1 Planctomycetota bacterium | reverse complement strand
GCGTCAGCGAAGGTTCTTCGCTCTCTTTGTTGAGCACCCAATTGTGGTCATAGCCCAAACCATACTCGAGCTGCGTCGTTGCCATTCCAATGTCACGACCAATTGGTTTGGCAGTGGTGAAGTCCATCGGAGTGCCCGCCACAGAACGAAGCTCACCCGTGGGAACCAACGTTGAATCAACCGGCGTGAAGCGATCGGCATTGAGCATCAGCTCATGATCCAAAATCGTTCCGTTGCCTTCACCGGCGAGATTGAAATACGCATGTTGCGTGATATTGATGGGCGTTGCCTTATCCGTCGTTGCCTCGTAATCAATCTCGATCGCATTGTCATCGGTGAGTGTGTAGGTAACCATTACGTTCAGATTGCCTGGGTAACCTTCCTCACCATCTTTGGCACGATACGACAGGGCAATCGATCGTTTGGATTCGTTGTAATCCGCGTCCCAAACGACTTTGTCAAATCCGATGGCCCCGCCATGCAAATGGTTGGGTCCGTTGTTCTTGAGCAACTCATAAGTTTCGCCATCGAGCGTGAACGCACCTCCAGCAATTCGATTCCCGTAGCGTCCAACGACAGCGCCAAAATAAGGCTTGTTGACCGCGTTGATGTAGTCTTCGACGCGATCGTATCCGAGCGTGATATCTCCGAACTGGCCGTTTCGATCAGCGGCTAGAATCGACGTAATGATGGCTCCGTAGTTGGTCACCTTGACCGTCGTGCCCGCATCATTTTTAAGCGTGTAAAGCCGAATGGAATCGAAGTCTTCGGACTGTCCCGTCGTTGGAGACGAATGGATCACAAAACAGGCCGACAGACCAATGAGAAACAAAGCTGATCTGAACTTCGGAAACATGCTGCAACTCTCTTGTGAACTGACTGGTTAACTGACCGGCCGAAGACGATGTCGTTGCGCCGGGACGCAGCATCGTAATGAAAACAAGCCCCCGAGTGGCTCACAACGATGTAGATTGTGCCATTGTTTCGTTTGCGCTGTGCCGTGGCAAAGCGAAACATGGCGATCCACTCGACCCATACAGTGCCGTCAGCTTTCGAACACGGCTTTCAAAACTCAAACGTGGCTCAAAACGATCCATGACGTATTTACGAATGATGATGCATGCGTTTTTGGTCGTTGTGGGAGTCTCAGCGTTAGCCAGCGACGTAAATACGCGACCACACATTCTCTACATTAATGCCGATGATCTGGGCGTGATGGATGTGGGTTACAACGACGCCACGTTTAAAACACCACACATCGACGCTCTTGCTAGCCGTGGCATGGTATTTACCAACGCGTACGCGCCGGCCGCCAACTGTGCCCCCAGCCGTGCTTGCGTTCACAGCGGCCAGTGGGGTCCGCGTCATGGTGTGTACACCGTTGGAAGTGCCGAACGCGGCAACACAAAACATCGAAAGCTCATTCCGATTCCGAACGCGCCGCTTTTGGATACGGAGAATCTCACGATGGCCGAAGTGCTCCAGGCCAATGGCTATCAAACCATTCACTTGGGTAAGTATCACATTGGCGCTGATCCGGCGGCGGAAGGCTTTGACATCAACGTGGGCGGTGATGCCAGCGGCAGTCCAACCGGTGGCTACTATTCGCCATGGGAAAAAGGCGCGATGGCGCAATGGACCGACACACTCGCCAATCGGTCAGATGAACCAGGTAAAGATAAGCCCACCCATCGTGTCGATGTGTTCGCTGAACGAGCTGTGGCATTCATCGAAGCGAATCATCGCAAACCCATGTTCATTCATTTTTCGCCGTATCTGGTTCACACGCCACTGACCAAGGTGCCCGAGTTCTTTGACACAGATGACACTGACGATGTGGACCCGCGTTACCGTTCGATGGTCCGCAAGATTGATCAAGCGATTGGACAACTGATCGACACGCTTGATCGACTTGCGTTGATCGATTCCACGTTGATCGTATTTTCATCGGACAATGGCGGGATCGCTGCGGTTCATACTCAGAGTCCCTGGCGTGCCGGCAAAGGGTCGTACTACGAAGGTGGCATCCGTGAACCGATGGTGATTTGTTGGTCCGATCACATCGACGCCAATCAAACCTGTCATACGCCGGTGAGCACGCTGGATCTTTTTCCCACGTTCCTCGAAGCCGCTGGCATTGATCTTCCCGATGGGAAGACGCTCGATGGAACCAGTTTGATGCCGTTGCTGACGCAGTCAGGTCAATGGCAACCACGTAATCTGTACTGGCACTTTCCGATCTACTTGCAAGCCTATTCAAAGGCCAAAGACGACGGGCGGGATCCGTTCTTTCGCACTCGCCCCGGTTCAGCCATGCGTTCGGGTAAGTGGAAGCTGCATGAGTATTTTGAAGATGGTTCGATTGAACTTTATGACCTGCAGCGTGATCCTGGCGAACGCAGCAATCTGGCACCATCGTTGCCGGAGAAAGCCAGCGACTTGCATCAGCAATTGGTGCTGTGGCGCGAAAATGTCGATGCCCCCGTGCCTACTCAACGCAACCCGGATTATCGCAGCTCGCGGCGGTAGTCGGTCACGAAGGAGGAACCTGATTCAGTGTGTACCAAACATCACCTGACCAGATCGCATTGCCGCGACGCGAAACGGGATCGGTTTGAAGGTGCACGACAAAACCCGGCTTGAGACCGCGAATTTTCAATTCGACCGACATGCCACCCTTTGCGGCAATCGCGTCATCAACGCGGAGCTGAGCGAGATTGATCTTGGGACCACCGTATTCACGCGTCGGGCGATACGTCCAGTGTTGCACGCGGTACGTGTTTGGATTTTCCAGAATCGCATTCGCAATCGGCTCGGTAAATCGAAGCACGAATCCATCCGCGGTTGCCGACATGGATTCGATTTCAAACACGTGCTCGCCGGTGGGCGTCAATCGTTCCAGCCCCTGGTAGGTCGGTTTGTCCTGATCGTTAATCCAGTACCAGGTCGAAGCATGGCGTCCACCAATGCCACCTACGAACAGCGAACCATCCGGGCCAAAAAAGATTCGGTTGGGACCGGCCTCGAGTCCCTGAGTAAAACGCATCGCACAACCTTGCCATACGCCTTCCACGTTCTCCAAGAAGACTCGATTCAAGCCGCCGTATCGCATGTCGGCGACAGCCATTTGCCCTGCAAAGATGTGGCCATCGGGAAACAGCGTTAACTCGGTTGGTGAGTTGCCAATCTCGTCTTGGGGCAACTGAATCGCGGCGGGCGTCACACCGCGAAGTGTGCCGTACGTTTCTGGCTGATTGGGTGATGGATACGCAATTGGCGGATGATCGCGTTGGTAAAAGCCAAAGAACTTTCCCGTTTGCACGTGATTGATCTCGTTGGCCGGCGTCCAGCCACCCTGATTATCGACCACGAAGCACTCGCCTGCTGAATTCAGACCAAGCCCGTTCGGCGTACGGTGACCGCCGGTGAGCACCTCGATGTTGTTCCCGACCGGTTGGCTCAGATCGATCTTCCACACGGAACCGTGGTTGGGAGGATTTTGTCCTTTGCCAAGACCGGCACCACGCGACATGAACAAGAATCCCGGATGATCTTTGCTGGGTCCAGGAACCCACGGTAACCCCGCCGAGATCTGGTGGAAGTCATTGGTCCTCCATCCTGTTGCAACGACTGACTTGTTCCACCGCGTGCCATCAAAGGTATATTTTGAAAGCTCGCTTCGTTGGCTGACATAGATGGCATCGTCACGAACTCGCACACCGGATGGTTCAAAAAGTCCGTCGGCAATCTGTTCGCCACGGACATCATTTGGATCATCCGCGCCGGGATTGCTGAGCAACCAGAGTTCACCATTGGGCCGCTCTGTCGGACTGGGTTGCTTGAGCGTTTGCGCATCAAAGCGTGCCACCACAAGCCGGCCGTCGGACAGCATGCCCAAACCGCCGACGGGCATCGCCATGCCACCCGGACGAATGTTCGTGACGCGGTAACCGGGATGAACCGAGCTTAGTTTTTTACCCAGTCCGGGCCGTGAGCCACCGATTGACAATTGCTTGATGCCACTTTGAGTCGGCCGAAAGTAAAACGCGGGCGCACGAAGTTGATCGCGACCAATGGATGTTGGCGTCGCCAATCCAGGTCCGCTCCACTTCAGTGTTAATGCCTTATCGTCGGCACGCATCACGCGTTGGCTTAGACGGATCGATTGCCAACCGGCGTCCAAATACAACGCCCCGTCCTTTGATACCTGCTGGGCGACGCTCAGTCGCGTGGGTGCCGACGTTTCAAGAATAAATTGGTAATTACCGGTCTTCGGAATGTTCAACCATCCGGTCCATTCAGCGAGATAGTGATTTGATATCGTTTCGGACTTGGCCTCGGTGATGGCCTGTTTGTCACTGAAGACGGCGTTGTCGGCGACTGAAGTGTCACGGACCGTGACATCGACATTGGGGGACTGACCCGGTAGCAGCGGGCGGTCGGCTGCCGCGTCAGGACTAAGGGAATACACACGCAGTCGAAGTCCCGGTTCGATGTCCAGGCCACCAGTGTCGGGTTCATCCGCCCCATCGGCGCATGTCCAGCTCGCCACCAATACGCTAAGACAAAATAAAATCAGCTGGGTCGATTGGATCATGAATGCGTTTACCTATTGATAACCTGAAGCCGCGGCCATCTTTGCGACCATGCTCCGTCGGCTGAAATCTTTTGAGACTCTAACATGCCGATCATGGATTGTCCGACTTGATGATTCAAACGCAGAGTGACGGTGCTGTGATTCGGATTGCGATGTGGTCAGGACCGCGCAATATTTCGACCGCATTAATGAGGTCATTTGGCAATCGATCCGATGCGTTCGTTTCCGATGAACCGTTTTATGGACACTACTTGGCGAGGACGAAGCTCCCGCATCCGGGCCGCGAAGCGATCCTTGCCAGTCAACCAATTGATTGGAAAGAAGCCTTACAGCGGATGACCGGGGAACCTGATGAAGTCGCGCGAATCTGGTATCAGAAACACATGGCGCATCACTTGCCAGAATCTTTCGACGACTTTCCGGTCGACTCGTTTCGGCATGCTTTCCTGATTCGAGATCCCACGCAGATGCTCGCATCGCTTGCGAACGTGATTGACGATCCCACGGTGGATCAGACTGGTTTGCCCCAGCAAGTCGAACTCTTTCGACAACTCAACCGCACGGGTGCTGAGACGCCGCCGGTCCTAGACGCGGATGATGTGATAACGCATCCCGAATGGGCGCTGAGATTTCTTTGTGAGCGATTGAGCATCCCATTTGAGCCATCGATGCTGAGCTGGCCTGCGGGTCCCCGGCGCACCGATGGCGTTTGGGGTCGCTATTGGTATAAGAACGTCAATGAGAGCACCGGCTTTTCAAAGTCGCGTTCGATCTATCCTGAATTCTCGGCGCGCCTTGCGAAGGTGCTCAAGCAGTGTGAGCCGCTCTATCAAGAACTTTCTCAGCATCGTCCATGCTTCAAACCTACAGCGAGAAAAACAAAGACCTAATTGTCTGTGTCAACGGTGAGTTTGCCCATCGCGACTCAGCAGGAATTTCACCATTTGATTCGTCAGTACAGAATGGCGATGCGGTCTGGGAAGGGCTGCGGCTGTACAACGGTCGCGTTTTCAAGTTACGGCAGCACCTCGACCGGATGCGTCGATCCGCGGAGATCCTTCAGTACGAAGGTTATCCTGATGACGAACGACTCATCAGCGACCTGCGGGAAACGTTGCGGCGAAATGACATGGTCGATGAGGTTCACGTTCGGATGACCGTCACCCGAGGCGTGAAATACACCTCCGGGTTGGACCCTCGAATCAATCAAACCGGTTGCAGCCATATCATTTTGGCTGAACATAAACCGTTGGTGTTCAACACCGACGGCATCACGCTATGCAAAGCCCAGCACCGACGCCCACCCGCGTCCGTTCTCAACCAAAAGGTTCACAGCTGCAACCAACTCACCAGCATCCTGGCCAAACTTGAGGCCAATGCGGCAGGCACCGACGACGCGTTGCTGCTGGATCTGGATGGCAACGTCGCCGAAACCAGTTCGACTCACATTTTTGCTGTCATTGACGGGGTCATCACCACCAGCCAAACCACCGCTTGCCCCGAAGGCATCACCCGCCAAACGATCCTGGATTTGGCGTCACGACATGGCGTCCCAAATGCGGTGCGAGATATTTCATTCGAAGAGCTTCCGAATGCTTCCGAGATTTTTGTCAGCGGCACAATGGGTGAGTTGGTTCCGGTGATCGCGTTGGACCAGCATCGCTATGCCGAACGTATATGGTGCGATCGATTCACCCACTGGCTTCGGACCGAAATTGAAGCTTCGGATGAAGAGCCACTGATTGAATTGAGGACTACCTGAGCTGTAATCGAGCGTCAGAACGCGACGCGGCTGGCTCGGGGCTCAACTTGCGAACAAAAAAGTCTCGCATCAATCGTTGGCCATAGGGTCCGCCATTGGAATGTCCGACGCCCGGTAGCATCAAGAATTCAAAACGTTTGTCGGCTTTGATCAGTGCATCGACCAAACGAAACGTCGATTCCGGTGGCACGTTGCGATCCAGTTCGCCAACCAACAACAACAGGTCGCCCCGCAGTTGATCTGCGTGCTCGATATTGCTTGATTCCGCGTAATGCGGGCCTACTAGGTAGCCCATCCATTGTTCGTTCCAAGAGGCTTTGTCCATCCGGTTGTCATGACAACCACACGATGCCATGGCGGCCTTGTAGAAATCGCCATGGAACAGCAGAGCTCCACAGGCGTTCTGACCGCCCGCTGATGTGCCGAAAATGCCCACGCGATTCAAATCCATCGCTGGGTATTTGCGAGCGGCGGCTCTCAACCAAGCAATGCGGTCTGGAAAACCGGCATCTTTCAAGTTGTGCCAACAAACATCATGAAACGCTTTGGATCGATTGGCCGTCCCCATGCCATCAATCTGCACGACGATGAATCCAGCTTTGGTCAATTCTTGATGCCTTGGCCGTGGTCGGAACAGTTTCGGGACATGCGAACCATGAGGACCGGCATAGATCGATTCAAGCACGGGATATCCACGGGCGCGATCTGGATTCAAATCAGGTGGGAAACAAATAATCCCCCAGATGTCAGTTGTTCCATCTCGGCCCTTTGCTGAAAAACGTAACGGTAGATTAAGAGGATCTCCCAGCGTTTCAGACTTTGCCAGGACTTGAATCAGATCTCCATTATCAGTGTGTCGCAGCTCATGAACGGGCGGTGAGTCAACGCGACTATGCGTGACGACGACATAATCCCGCCGCGGTGAGAACAGGCCCTGATGATCGCCATCGGACTGGGTCAGCGCGACGGCACGATCCTCATCCAGCGAAACACGCAGCAGATGACGATGGTAAGGATCTTGCTCATCCGCGAATTCGCCAACGACTAGGTCCGCGTAACGCTCTGTTTCATCAACGTGGAGAATCTGACGCACAAGGAAGTCTCCCGATGTGATCGTCCGCGTTGGCTGCACGCCGTTAAGATCAACCAGATACAAGTGACGGTAGCCGTCTTTCTCGCTCGCGTGGATCACTTCATCGTTGTTTTCCAGGTAAGAAACGATCGGGCAACCTGCACGATGGTTTGTCCAAATGAACGTGTCCGATGTCTCATCGATGGCCGTGCGAGCGGTCTGCGTAAGTGGGTTGATGACAAAGAGTCGAAACCGCTGATGACCGCGATCAATCTTTTCAAACATCAGTTCGTGTTTGGATCGCCATCGAATCGTTGGACGTCCAAAATCGATCACGGGAACGGGCAGCTCAATGCGTTCGCCAGTCTGTTTGTCGATGAGCAGCAATTCGTATTCGTCCATCGCGTCGCCGGGCAGTCGATAAGGCCGCGAGTGCAATCGAGCTCGGCCTCCGCCTTTCGGTGACGATTCAATGGTATGGGTTTCCGCAACCGCCACGTGCTTCTTCAGCCAACCGGCAATGACTTGGCCGTCGGGCGACATCGAAAGGCCAATCAACTGACGATCATCGTTGTGCTGCCAGCCTCTGGCGTCGAGATCATGCCAGGTCGCATCTAGATCCTCGCGAATCTGAAATCGACGTTCAAAATAGCGAACACCACGACTCGAAGACTGGTCGTGGTTTGACGAACCGCCATCTGCACGCTTCTGCCGCTCGCGCGTGCCACGATTGAATGCCTTCGATATCGTGACGGGCTTGCTGGCGAATCGGGCAAACAGATTTCCGTAGTAGGCCCCGTCTTTGCCAACTGCTTCCCACGCATGCCCGACATACGTGTGCTGGCGATGACTCTTACCTGGTTTGATCGTTGCATACTCGTGTCTTTCGCCAAGGGTGTCGATCCAGAGAATCGTGACGCGTTGCTGGGTTTTATTTTCAAACTTCAAATGCATCGCGTCGCCACCTTGTTTGGAGGCGGCGGCAAGACCGCCAACCAGAGAGAGGTCATCTTCAGTCTCCAACTTCCTATCCATAGCCGTTTCGATTCCCGTGGAAGCATCGATTTGTTTCCAAATCGCCGATCCGTCGCGGTCTTCAATGCGATATCGCAGAATGTGGTCATTGATCCAAACCGGCGAGATATCCAGATTGATGGTCTTGGGCTGAGCCGTCTGCGCCGCTGCAATCAGCGAAAAGGTCAGCAAGATCGTCAGAGTATGGATTGGTTTGTTCATAGCGTTCCTGATGAAGCGGCTCTTGTTTCGCGGTCAAAACGTAACGTCCTGCCCATGTCTTGGCTGCCTGACCAATTATCATCAGTGCTCAGTTGCGAAACCTTGAGTTTTTTGGCAATCAGCACCGTCGTTGAACCCTCTCAATGAGGTATGGCCACATGCGTTCATCCAACCGCTGCCCCCTTCGACTCGAATGCTTGGAGTCGCGTCGGCTAATGGTTGGCGATGCGAGTCCGACAATGGCACCCATCGAGCCGGTCACCGTGACGTTGGGCAGCCCACTGCATCTGGGCATTGATGGCGACGATGCCGATGGGGGACCGCTGACGATCGACGTGGAGGTTGCAGACGAATCGCTTCTGGAGGCGGTTGTGCTGGAAGGCAATCCGAGTCTTCGCTTGGAAGTCGATGGATTTGGTGACATGGTGTTTGAGCTTTTTCAGCAGCGGGCACCGCGTCCGACCTCACGCGTCATCGAATTGACCAACAGTGGTTTTTATGACGGCATCACCTTTCATCGGGTCGTGGCGGGATTTGTTTTGCAGATGGGCGATCCCACCGCGACAGGTCGTGGCGGGTCGACGCTGGGAAACTTTGACGATCAATTTCATCCGGATTTGCAACATGCCAGTGCGGGCGTCTTGTCGTTTGCCAAGACCGACGATGACACCAATGACTCGCAAGTCTTCATTACGCAGACGGACACGCACTTCCTCGACTTCAATCACAGCATCTTCGGTCAGTTGGTTGAGGGCGATGAGGTTCGCGAGGCAATCGACCTCGTGGACGTTGATATCGAAGAGAAACCGCTTAGCGACGTCATCGTCAGCCGGGCAACCATCTTTGATGACGACCAAAACGCCGTTGTGATGCTGCGACCGCTGGCGGATGCGGGACAAACCGAAATCACGCTGACCATCACCGACGAAGATGGCCACGAAAGCACTCAAGTGATCGACGTGACCTTGCAACCCGATACGATCAACGCCCAGCCTTATCTGCTGGACGATGAAAGTGATGTGCCTGAGTTTGTACTCACTGGCATCGAAGCACCGTTTCGTGTCGAAGCACTCGATTTGGAGGGCGATGACCTTCAGTACACCGGACAGATTTCACGTGATGGACTTGCGCCCACACTTGATCCGTTAACTGGAAGCGGCACGCTGACGGCGGAGCTGGGTCAAACCGATTCGTTTCAGCTCGGTTTGAGCACGTTCGCCATTGGCGGACCGTCACAAAACTTTGACTCGCAATTGTTTGCCATCGATGTGTTCAATGGTTTTCATAATCCAGCCGATCGATTCAACGTCAACGGCGATGAATTGGGCGTCACCGCTTTGGATGCGCTCACGATCATCAATGCCATCAACGCTAACAATGGCGTCGTGACTCTGGGGCCCGACGCACCCGACCTCTTGCGATCGGACTTCTTTTACAACGTTAGCGGCGACAACACGATCAGTGCGTTGGATGCGTTGCAAGTGATCAATGAACTCAACCGTTTGGATGCACTTCCCGAACCCATCAGCAGTTCTGATTTTCAGGCGAACGTTGGCACGAGCGTGCTAGCGGTTCGAACTGGGATCGCTTCGGATGCTCGTGACGATGATGCCCGTGATGATGATGCGGAAGGGTTCGACGCGGCAATCTTGGCGTTGTTCTGAGCGGATGTCATCGGAATCCATCACGCGTTGGTTTCATCAATTGCGGGACGGCGATCCGCAGGCGGCCGAGGTGCTTTGGAAGCATTTCTTTCCGCGGTTGGTCGAGCTAGCCCAGCACCGGTTCGGAGCAGATCGGGATCCGGTTTATGGGCCCGATGATGCCGCGCAAAGTGTGTTTCATCTTTTGTGTCGTGGTGCTCGCCAGGGACGATATCAAGAGATCGATGGCAGAGATCAACTCTGGCGTTTGCTCGTGACCGCGACACGTCGCAAGATTATCGATCGGGTCCGTCACAACGAATCGGAAAAGCGAGGTGGTCGTTGGGTCGGTGTCGACGTGGATGGCGATCATGCCTTCGAGGCGGTCCAGCCCACGCCCGAGATGATTGTGATGATGAACGAGTCGCTTGAAGACTTGCTTGCATCGCTGCGTGACGACACGTTGCGCCGGATCGTGGTATGTCGATTGGAGGGTTACACGAATGCCGAAATCGCGGAGCAGCTAGAAGTCTCACAACGCACCATTGAGCGAAAGCTCGCTCTGATTCGCGGTGATTGGGCGAAGAGGCTGGATTAGCTAGACAGCGGACCTTTGGATGGAAAACACGGTGATTCGTGGCATTGCCGAGCTCATTAGCCGTGCTACCGCTAGCCACGGTTTAACCCGAGAAAACCGCGGCTAACGCCCAATGGCACTTATTTTAGATCCTTGCCTTGATGTGGGTGGGGTGCCAGACTGTTGGCTTTCGCTCACGGTAGGGCAATTCGGTCATGGTAGACCCAAGCAGTGTTGATCTCGCGACAGAACAACAAGCTCAGTTTGAT
>JBCCJB010000099.1:0-11191 GCA_039028015.1 Planctomycetota bacterium | reverse complement strand
GGTCGACTGTGCCGCATCATCGGCGAGCTCTGCTGCCGTCTGTGAAACTGCGTTGATTGTTCGCGACACACCGCGTAGTTCCTCGTTGGATGTCGACACATACGCGCTGACTTTGCGACGAAACGGTTTGCATGGCATCGGCATCGTCGAAAACTTCTGTGTTTGAGAGATCTGTTTAAGAACAATCTCTGGGTTGTTCATTGTGACGTCGTGATCACGACTCCGGCAAAAAATGTCAAACGGTTCCGGTTGCGCTCATCACGCCGATCGCAACGGTCGACGAAAAAGAAACGGTTTGTTTTGATTTCGTGACACTCGTTTGGCGGCTGGTCTGATGGGACTCTTCGGCACGATCCAACAGTCCGCCGGTGCCCTCAACGCCGCCCAAGTTGGCTTGCAGGTCGTTGGCAACAATATCGCCAACGCCAACACGGAAGGTTACATCCGGCAAAAGCTGGAACAGACCCCGGCCGTCGCCTTTCGGCAGGGGGGTCGGATTCAAGGGCACGGTGTCCGCGTCACGGGCATCAATCAAGTCATTGATCAAACGCTTGCCGAACGGATGTTCAATGCCAAGACGGCACTCAACGGCGCTGAAACACTGCAAGAAGCCTACAACCAACTCGAGGGTTTGACATCGGATTTGGATGGTGGGGGATTGAACGAGCAGTTCAGCTTGTTCAACAACGCGCTGCATGATCTTTCAACGCAGCCCAACGACACGGCCATGCGTGAATTTGTTGTCATCCAAGGGCAAACGTTGGCGAATCAGTTGCGGGGGTCTCGCGAACAAGCGACGGACTTGCAGGAACAGTGGAATGGCCAGCTAAGCCAGATCTCAACGCAAATCAATCGACTGACTGAGCGAATCGCACGTCTCAATGTGGAAATCGCCACGATTGAAGGTGGTGGACTATTGGGCTCCGACGCAACCGGTCTCCGCGATCAGCGTTATCGTGACCTCGAAGAATTGGCCGGCTACATCGATATCAATTGGCAAGAACAAGAGTCGGGAACTGTTTCGATTTTTGTTGGCGGCGACTATCTGGTGAACAATCGTAACTGGCGCGAAGTCTATCCGGCGGTGAATGAGTCTGCCGGTGGCATCGAAGTTCGTATCGTCGAAACGGATGCCCCGTTGCAAGTTAAAGGTGGCACGCTCGGCGCCGCGATCGAGGTGCGTGAAGGCGTCTTTGGTGAGTACATCGATGCGTTGGATCAAATGGCCGAGGCGTTGATCTATCAGTTGAACCGGGTTCACAGTCAGGGGCAGGGACGTTCGGGATTCAGCTCGGTCGTCGCTAGCAATCCCAGCACGCCGGGAGTGCCCATTGCATCAGCGGGGTTTCCGTTTGACCCGGGCAATGGCAGCTTTGATTTGAATCTCGTCGATACCGACGGCAGCGTGATCTCCACCAATCGCATCGACGTTCGTAATCTTGGCCAGCTTGGTGATGCGACCGTCTTGTCGATTGCAGAACAAATCACATCGATCAATGGCTTAACCGCGTCGGTGTCCAGCGACGGTCGACTACGCATCGAATCGGATTCGCCGGCAGCCGAATTCACATTTGGCGAAGACACGTCGGGTTTCCTCGCAGCGGCAGGTCTCAACACGTTTTTCACCGGATCGGATGCGCTGGACATTGCCGTCAATCAGACGCTCGTCAACGATGTCGATTTGCTGGCGATTTCAAGCGGCGGCGTCGGCCAGGACACCAACACGCTGTACGACATGTTGGATCTGATCGACAAACCACTTGATGATCTGGATCAACAATCGATCCGCAGCTTGTACTCACAAATGCAGTCGCGACTGGCACAGGAAACCAGCCTGCAAAGCAGTTCGGTACAAGGGCTGAATGACATGTACGCCACGTTGCGTAGCCAGCACTTGGCGATCACCGGCGTGAATATTGATGAAGAATCCATCAATATGATTTCGTACCAACGTGTCTTCCAAGCGTCATCGCGAGTCATTTCAGCAGCGGCGGAAATGCTTGAGATCCTAGTCAATATTTGACATCATCTTTGACGCGAACAGGTTAGGTTTTCCCTGTGGGAGACAATCGATGAGCGATGTGGCCAATGCATTCCGCTTGGAAGGTCGCCGCGTCATGATCACAGGTGGAACGTGCGGTATCGGTGCTGGCATCGCGAAAGCCGTGGCAGCGATGGGTGCCGATGTCTTGTTGGTGGGATTCGATGACGATGACCAAGCCACTCAGACCGTTACGGCGTGCGAACGTTATGGCGTGCACGCTTCAGCATGCTGTTTTGATCTATCAAAGCCGGCTTCGGTTTGGCTTGATCAGTTGCTGCATGATGCCGATTTGATGCTGCCAAACATCGATACGCTGGATAACAATGCAGGGACGTTTGTTGATCGCCCTTTCCTGGAGATGACGCCCGAGCTCTACGAGGCAACGATGAATCTCAATGTTGCCGCAGGTTATTTTCTGACGCAAGCATTCGCGAAGCGGTGGATTCGCGGTGGGGTGGATGCACGCGTCGTCTTTACCGGTTCAATCAATGGTTTTTTGGCTGAACCGGATCACACTGCTTATGACACCAGCAAAGGTGCAATTGCTTCAATGGTTCGGTCATTGTGTGTTGCGTTAGCGCCACACCGCATTCGAGTCAATTCCGTTGCGCCAGGGCTTATTCGAACGCGTTTGACCAGCGTGATTGATCACGATGTCAAACTTGAATCGTGGATGAAGCATCACACGCCCAATGGACAGATTCCTGGGCCCGAATCCATTGCTGGCAGTGTTGTGTTTCTTTTGTCGGACCCTGCGACGCACGTTCATGGTCAAACCTTGCTGGTCGATGGCGGTATGAGTGCTTGGCAGCAGCCTGATCCGATTTGAACGCGGCGTGAGTCGTCGCAGCGTATAATCCGTGGTGGGGCAATCATGTCGCGTATTCTTGTCTTGTCCAATCTTGGGAAATGTTGGCATCCGGTTTCCGAATCGATTTTGCCTCGGTGCGTGTATCACGCATGTGTTTCGTGGCCGTCATCGCCGTGGGAATCGGGTGCCCCGCCACGGCCAGCGATGAAGCCTCGCGGCTGCGACTTCTGCGGGACGAGTTAGTACCGCTGCTGCGGACTTACTGTTTTGACTGCCATGGCGAGACCGACGGGGAAGGTGATGTTTCATTGGCAGCGGATGCCACTCCTGACGCGGTTGTCGCCAACCGTGAGATTTGGAATCGCGCGCTTACCCAAGTGCAACTGGGGTCCATGCCTCCCGCCGACGGCGATTTGATGGATGCCGCGACCCGGGCACGCATGGTGGCGTTGATTGATGAAGTGGCCAATGCGATCAATTGCGTGCGCCATCCCAACGCGGGCAAGGTGGCGATGCGTCGACTGAATCGCATCGAGTATCGCAACACAATTCGGGACCTTACCGGCGTGGATTACGCACCGGCGGCCGACTTTCCTGGCGATGATGTGGGCTACGGGTTCGACAACATCGGGGATGTCTTGTCATTGCCTCCCGTGTTGATGGAAAAGTATCTCAAAGCGGCTGAGGCCATCACGGGGACTGCCATCTACACGTCGCCACCACCACGACTATTTGAGCTTGATCGCGATCCGGCGTCCTTGATTGGAGCGGAAAAACATCATGGCAAACGTGATTTGACGATTGCTTCCAATGCCACTGTCACGCTATCGACCAAGATCCCGTTTGCGGGTGAATTTAAAGTGACGGTGGTTGCCAGCGGTGATCAGGGTGGTAACGAACCGGTCAAACTTCAGATCCAGTCATCGGGACAGACTCATTTGATCGAGGTCCCTGAGACCGATCCCGCTGAAAAAATAATTTCGTTTCGGCTGGGCAAAGGGAAGCGAACGATCGACATCGCCTTTGTGAACGATGCTTACGTTCCGGGTCGCATTGATCGCAATTTGCATCTGCATCATGTATCCATTCGCGGTGTTGAACGTCAAAGCAAATTTGCGTCACAACCTCGATTACCCGACAGTCATCGCAAGATCATCTTTCAGCGTCCCGACGGGTCTCGATCCGCCATCCAAGCCACTAAGGCGGTGATGGGTCGTTTTGCCAGCCGCGCGTTTCGGCGACCGATCCAGAAAGGTGAATTGGAACGGCTTGGTCGGCTTGCTCAATCGGTTCGTGATCAGGGCGGCACCTTTGAAGAAAGCATTCAAGTTGCGATGCAAGCGGTGCTCGTTTCGCCACACTTTTTGTTTCGAATTGAGCGTCCCCGAACCATCCATGATGACGGCTCGATGCCGCTGATCAGTCAATACGAGTTAGCAACGCGGATCGCCTATTTTCTTTGGAGCAGCATGCCTGATGACGAGTTGCTGCTGATGGCGCACCAGAGACAACTCCGTGATCGCGGTAAGCTGCTCGATAAGGTTGCCCGCATGATTCGTGACCCTCGTTCCAGCCAGCTTGTCGATAACTTCGCATCGCAGTGGTTGCAACTTCGGAATTTGGACATCGTCGAACCCGACACGCGAATCTATCGCAGTTTCAACGACGAGATCCGCGAGGCCATGCGGATCGAAACGTTGATGTTTTTCTCTGAAGTGATGAAGCGGAATTTGCCGGTCACGCGGCTGATCGATGCTGACTTCACTTACCTCAACGAATCGCTCGCGACGTTTTACGGAATCAATGATGTTCGCGGTGATCAATTTCGTTTGGTGCGGCTGAATGATTCGCCACGCGGTGGTTTGCTGACACATGCCAGCGTTTTGACTGTCACCAGCAATCCGACCCGAACCAGTCCCGTCAAACGTGGTAAGTGGATCCTGGATAACCTTCTCAACGCACCGCCTCCGCCGGCACCGCCGAACGTACCTGAGTTGGACAAGGGCCAATTGGTCGGCACGCTGCGGGAGCGGATGAAACAGCATCGTGACAATCCCGCTTGCGCCGCGTGTCACAACATGATGGATCCGCTGGGTTTTGCATTAGAGAACTTCGATGCGGTTGGTCGTTGGCGCACTCGCGATGCGGGAGCCAAGATTGATCCGTCGGGCTCGATGCCTGATGGAACGACGTTTTCCGGCGTTGACGACCTGCGTGAATTACTCGCCGGACGGCGACGATCGCAGTTTGTTCGCGCGCTGGCTGAGAAGATGCTGACATACGCGTTGGGCCGAGGAACCGAGTATTACGACAAGTGTGCGATCGATGACATCGTCGCGAAGGTTCACGCTAAAGACGATCGATTCGCCTACCTGATTGCTGCAATCATCGAAAGTGACCCGTTTCAAAAACAGGGGACCCGAGAATGAACGTTGTGCCGAAAACGATTTCCCGTCGCACGGTGTTGCGTGGGCTTGGAACGTCAGTTGCGTTGCCCATGTTGGACATCATGCGGCCGACGCGATTGCTGGCGGCACGGTCATCGGATGCGAATTTGCCGCTTCGCATGGGCTTCTTTTATGTTCCCAACGGGATGCACATGCCCGACTGGACGCCAAAGTCCGGCGGTCGGCGGTATGCGATCACGCCAACGCTACAACGAATTGCCAAACATCGTGATCAATTCAGCGTTCTGAGTGGTTTGACGTTAGACGGTGCTCGATCTCACGGCGACGGCGGCGGGGATCACGCACGTAGTGTTGCTGCGTTCCTAACGGGAGCCCACCCGCGAAAAACAAATGGTGCCGACATTCATAATGGAATTTCGGTCGATCAAATGACGGCCAAGCACGTCGGTGATGCAACGCGATTTGCTTCGCTTGAGTTGGGACTCGAAGCAAGCAGCCAAGCGGGCAACTGCGATAGTGGTTATTCCTGCGCGTACGCCTCCAACATGTCTTGGCGTGGTCCGATGAATCCGATGGCAAAAGAAAATGATCCTCGAGCGGTGTTTGACCGCTTGTTTGCAGGTGATGTCGTTAAGGAAATACGCCATGCCAAGAGCGAGCGTGAAAAGCATCGCAAGAGCGTGCTCGACTTTGTGTTGGCGGACGCGAATCGGCTTCGCGGGCACCTTCCAGCCGTCGACCGTCGCAAACTCGATGAATACTTGTACGCGGTGCGAGATGTGGAAAAGCGTGTCGCGGGAGCCGAGCGGTTAGAACTGGGTGAAGATGGTGTGCCCGATTACCCGCGACCCTCAGGCGTCCCGCGCGAGCTTTCCAAGCACAGCGAGTTGATGATGGACATGGTGGCTTTGGCATACCAGACCGACAGCACGCGGATCTTGTCATTCATGTTTGCTAACGCGGGCAGTAATCGTGCCTACAAGGAAATCGGTGTGAACGAGGGCCATCATGAGCTGTCGCATCACGGTAAGAGCGAGCACAAGCAGACTGAAATCGCCAAGATCAATCGGTTTCATCTTGACCGATTTAGTTATTTGCTCGATCGGTTGCAATCGATTCGTGAGGGCAATGGAACCCTTCTCGATCAATGCATGATCGTTTACGGCAGCGGGATTAGCGACGGTGATCGCCACAACCACGATGACTTGCCAATCTTAATGGCTGGTGGTGGCGGCGGACGACTGAATCCCGGGCAGCATGTGCGCTTCAAGAACGGGACGCCTTTGTGCAATCTGTACGTCTACATGATGCAACAGATGGGCGCAACCGTTCCAAACTTTGGCGACAGTAATGGCGTGCTGAAAGGCGTCTGAAATCTCAGTGCCGACTCGGGTCTAACACAAAGGGCGTTTGTTGTGATCGCTAGCGCTTCTTCTATCCTTAAATTTGGGGTTCTGAGTCGTAGCCGGGCTTCGCCAGAAGCCGGAATTGATGGAGCATTCCGTGTTCTGGCGAACGACGGCTACCCTAAAATAAAAGGTTGACGGAGCACTAGACGGATGTCCGCGTCCGTCTCCGAAATGATCCAGCAATCCAACGCAGTAGTCCTATGAGCTGAAATCGCTCGCTTGGGACCTTAGTTTCGTCTTCGTTTTCAGACGCCACCCGATGCTAGTGCATTCGGCTCAGGCCTTTTCGGACCGACTGTTTTCGATGGATGATCGCGGATTTCGCAGTCCGCCGTTACCTGGCGGTATGTTCAATCAGATCTTGAATGCCATCGTGGTCGCCGCGCCGCTTACCAGCTCGCTTTTCGCAGACCGGGAATCACGCCCTGGTCCGCCAATTCGCGAATGACAATCCGAGAGACGCCAAACTTGCGGTAAACACCTCGGCTTCGTCCGGTCATTCGGCACAGCCGTCGCAGGCGAGTGCGGCTTGAGTTGCGAGGCAGTTGGCTCAGTTCGCCATAGGCACCAGCCTTCTTCAGTTCTTTGCGACGGCTCTCGTACTTCTCCACGAGCCGCTCAATCTTCTGCATTTTCGTGACGGTTGATTTGCTTGCCATGCGGATCTCTTTCGCAAACGCGTGCAGAATTGATTGGTTTGGAAAAAGCTCAAAAACATTTCTCCATGCCAGTTCGTAAACTAGTTGCAACTGTGTTGCAACTGCACTAATTTTACCGAACTTCATTTCAGGGGGAAGGGAATCATGGTCCGATTTGTGATTTTTGCTGGATTCATTGTCTGCCTGGGATTGCCAGGGGTGTTTGCGGAAGATTCGCGACCCGCTTTGATTATTGCGGCCGATCACAATCTCGTTCCGACATTGCCCGCAATGCCCAGCGAAACGGAGTTGGTTGTGTTGCTGGAGGACCTCGATGACATCGAAACCACCTTTGAGGCTATCAATCTGCGAGCACTCCAATTTCGACATGCGTCGCACTTTTTCTACCAGAGCGGTCGCGAGCCGTCCTATCTGCCAATCGTCCGCGAACGTCTTCGCAACCATGGCGTCATCTTAGTCGACCTGCGAACTCCGGGTCCTGGGTCGCAATCGAAGCAACGCCGTCTCAATCGCTTGCCGCTCGAGTTGATCAGACATTCGGAGCGATATTAGTGTTCTTCACCGCCCAAAATCGGTATCCGGACTGCGGTACACAACAAACTCCGAATCCGCCAGTGATTCGGTTAGTGACGGATTCGACGTCCGCCGTACCAGATGAACTGTCTTATCAATTGAATTCGAGCAGCATTTCAAAACTGAAATCAATCAAGGAGATCGTATGAGTCGATCATCACCGGATCACGAGCCATCCAACGATGAGGAGTTCGACGTCGTCATTGTCGGCGGAGGTGCTGCCGGCATTGGTGTGGCGGTCGCGTTAACGCACGCCGGCATTGAAAATTTCGTCATTCTTGATCGTCACTCGGTTGGCAGTTCGTTTGCGGCTTGGCCCGATGAAACTCGATTCATCACGCCGTCTTTCCCAACCAACTCAATCGGCATGCTGGACCTCAATGCAATCGCCATTGGGACATCGCCCGCGTTCAGTCTTGAAGTCGAGCATCCAACCGGTGAGGAGTTCGCATCGCATCTGAAGGGCGTTGCCCAGTTCTTTGAACTTCCCATTCGCGAGCAGACGGATGTGCTGAGGGTGGCCAAGGTCGGCAATGAATTTCGATTGGATACCCCGCAGCAAACACTCAAGTCAAAGCATGTCATTTGGGCGGCTGGCGAGTTTCAATATCCTCGCGTGACTGGTTTCCCAGGGTCTGAGCTCTGCCGACACACGTCGACGATTGACGGCTATGAAGAGCTTGAGGGTGATGAGTTTGTGATCATTGGTGGCTATGAAAGCGGTGTTGATGCCGCTTTTCACCTCGCTTTCTATGAGAAGAAAGTGAAGCTATTCGACAAAGCGTGTCCCTGGCAGGACGAGAGCTCGGATCCCAGCATCGCCCTGTCAACGTACTCGCTCGAACGGATGCGTTTGGAGGATTTTGAGCAGAACGTTGAGCTGTTTCCAAACACGCCCATCGCGTCGGTTTCGGAAGTGAGCGACGGTTACGAGGTCAAAGCCGTTGATGGCCGATGGTTCCATACCACGACGCCGCCATTGTTAGCGAGTGGTTTTGAAGGGAGTCATCACTTAGTCGCTGATCTGTTTGAGCAGCGAGATGATGGCTTTCCCAAGCTGAACGAGCATGACGAGTCCACGGCCGTCCCTGGATTGTTTCTTTGCGGTCCAAGCGTTCGACATGACAATCATGTGTTCTGCTTCATTTACAAGTACCGCCAACGGTTCGCGGTGGTTGCCAAAGCGATCGCAACATCGCTCGGATTGCCTGCCGAAGAACTGGAGAATTACCGGAAGTGGGGCATGTACCTGGATGACCTATCGTGTTGTGGTGAGGAGTGCGCGTCATGTTGACCGATCAAATGAAAGCTGCAACGACGACTGGAGCGATGCAACCAAGCGAGACCAAACGTGGCCGACTCGCCAAGATCTTGAGCGTCGAATGGCTTGGCCAAACGATTGCCAGTGTTTGTTGGATTGCCAGCGTGTTCAGTTACGGCATCAGTTCAACGGGCGATTGGCTGCAACTCATGGCCGCATCAGCGTGGCTCTTAGCCAACATTGCGTCAGCGATGAATAGTGACTCGAGCTGAAATGGCGTTGGCACTCTAATGTTGCTCGAGCCGCAGTCGATCGATTCGCACTCGATGGCGAATCATCCGATTGAACGTGCGATCGGTTTATTGAGCCAGCAAGCATGGTGTTGGGGACGCGATGTCGTGCGTTCGGATGGCAATTGGTTGTTGGAAATTGGTTTTTCCCGCCTTACACCGCCAGGTGATCGTGTCAACTGTTCCAGCGTTTATGTTCTGGAGCTTCCCAATCGTCACTGCATCGTGCTGCGTGGATTTGGTGTGTTCTACGGTGATCGACAACGCGGTGGCGTGTTCCTGCCGCGATATGAATTCTCACCAAAGTACACCACCGATTCAATGCTCCGGTGCCCTCCGTGGTCCGCGGAGGATTTGCCGGTGCTGCAAGCGCCCACAAAAACGCAGCGATGTGTCTGCGCGTCGCTCACGCTGGATTTGATCGATTGGATTCGAAGTTATGAGGTCAACATTGTGGACCAATTGGGCATCGAGTATCGCCGGGAGGCGTTAATGCGTTGGGATAATGGCAAGCACCCCTTCACGCCTGCGGAGAGATTTGCGTCTGCGTGGCGAGAGCTTTCTTTTCAGATCGCTGCTGATTTCGACTCGTATCAAACCGATGAACCTTTGGCTTTTTGATTCACGTTATGCCAGCGGCCGCTGAACCCGTTCTCGATCAAATCGACCCAAAGCAACGCAACCGTCCTCGGCAAGGATGGTGTGTGCCTCGCACCATTCGGCGATTTGGTGAAAAGCTGATGTCGCAGCAGGTTTGGTGCTGGGGCAGGGACATCGAGTGTTCTGATGGCAATCTGCTGATGCGGTACGGTTTTGAGCGGTACCGGGAAAGCAACGATCTCGATCATTCAACCTGTTATCGCTGGGACCAAAATGAGATGCATGTGTGTCTTTGGGGCTTCGGGATGTTTTTTGGAAGCCGCAAGCTTGGTGGCTTGTTTCTGAATCGATTTGAATTTTGTCCCGTTTGGGCACCCGTTGAATCGGTTTCGTTGGACATCTATTGGCCCGATGAGCTGCCAGTTTTTAAACGGCCCAAGGGTGAAATGCAGTGGCTGCGTGCCCAAAAGCTTTGGCGACAATCCTTGACTTGGATTGCGGAATATGAGTCCTGGATTCGCGAAGGTGTCGGCGTCGATTATCGAAGGCAATGCGTCCAGTCCTGGATGCGGCCCCATGTTCGCGCCGAGAAAAAAGCGGCCGCTTGGCGATTTCTCAGTCGGTATGGCTGGGAGCACGAAAGTCAGTCGCTTCATCAAGCCCTACGGCGTTTCACAATCACGCCAGCTCTGAAGTAGCGAGACGGTTGCCGCTTAGCTGGACCGTGCCACTTTGGATGGGAAACACCGCGATTCATAGCATTTCGGAGCGTGTTAGCCGTTTTGGCGCTAGCGGCCTGCTGATTTAATCGTTTAACGGGTAGCCGGAGGCGACCTAGATTCCGATCTGCGTCGCCTACGGCTACCGGTTAAACAATAGGTCGTCGAAAGATGAATAAATCGACAGGCCGCTAGCCACGGTTGAACCCGAGAAACCGCGGCTAATTCAAGGTGGCGGTGTCCAGTTAGAGAATTGCGAGATGGATGCGAGATTTCGCCCGTCGAGCTCCAAAAGATGTGTTTCTCGCATCTTTGATCTAAGCTATTCGACGCGAGGAGCTGGACGCCGTCACTCTGAATGATCGGGATGGTGTTAACCGCGATTCCAAGCGATGACACCGTGGCTATCAGTGCGGC
>JBCCJB010000098.1:0-11315 GCA_039028015.1 Planctomycetota bacterium | reverse complement strand
GTCTTTGGTGTCTTCGGGAATCTGCTCGAACTTTTGTCGCCAACGAAATAGCTTGACATCATCCTCATGGGCCAGTGCGTAGACGTAACCGCGATCGTCATACTGTGGACGACCCGCCCGGCCAAAGATTTGTTGCGCTGATGCGATCTCGACGAGCTTCTTTTTGTCTTTGGGGCCTTTCAGCAAGCTCGGCATAACAACGCTTCGCGCCGGAAGATTGATTCCAGCGGCGAGCGTTTCAGTGCAAACGCAAATGCTGAGTAGCTTTTGTTGAAATAACGTTTCCACCAACCGTCGGTACTTGGGCAGAACGCCCGCATGATGGACTCCCACGCCGCGCATCAATATCTGTTTGAGTTTGGGCCCAACGCCGCTGCTCATATCAGTTGCGTTGAGCATGTCAGCGAGCGCTTTCTGATGCGTTTTATCGATCAGCGATTTGCCCTTGAGCATCTCAGCGGTCGTCCAGCACTGACCGCGGCTAAAGCAAAACATTAATGCTGGCGTTCGTCGCGTTTCCGCATCACCCGCGGCGATCTTCTCAGCAAAATCGTTGATCAATTCATCTTCGACCCATTCGTATTGCAGCGGAACCTTTCGCTCGGTGCCTTGCACCAATTGAAGATTCCGACCGTGAGCTCGATTGAGCCACTGCGTGAATGCGAGGGAGTTCCCGACGGTCGCGCTCAGCAAAAGTGTGCGAACGTTCTTGGGAAGCATCCCGAGCGTCAATTCCCAAACGATGCCTCGCTCGCGATCATTGAAACTGTGGAATTCATCCATGACGACACAGCAAACATCGTCGAAGGAGAACACATCGGGCTGGAGGAGTCGATTGAGCAGAATCTCAGCAACGACCACCAATACCGGTGCCTTTGCGTTGACGGCGCGATTTCCCGTTACCAGGCCGACGCTATCGGGCGGAAAGCCCCAGCGGACTGCCGACTGCTGCAGCTCGTCTAATTTCTGGTCTGTCAACGCGATCAATGGCGTCGTGTAAATCATCCGCTGACCGGTGCGAAGGGCTTCGTACACCGCGGCTTCGGCGATCAGGGTTTTTCCAGTGCCTGTTGGCGCACAGACCAGCACACCGTGTTGAAGCGTCGAGACAGGATCACCGGTGAAGTAGGCCAACAAGGCCTCTTCCTGGACGGGATACGGATCGTACGGAAGACTGGCGAAGTACTCTTCAGCGACCGCATCGCGCGAAAGATTCGGGTCAGCGTCAATGGGACTGAGCCTGCTGGATCTGAACGATCAGCCCGCGTTGAGTTGCTGGGCGCGAGCCATCGCGTCTTCGGCCTTGGTGATGTAATCCTGGACCTGAGTGCCCGCCCAAGCACGCTGGTACGTCACCGATAACGCAGTGAAATTAAACGGATCATCCGGTTCGAGCTCGGTTGCCTTCACGCCATGCTTAATGGCGTCGTCGTGTTGCCCGGTTTTGGTGTACACACGAGCCAACGCCAAATGAGCCAGTACGAATGTGTCATCGCTTTGAACGATGGCAGTTAATCCGGCGATGGCTTCCTCATACTTCTCATCGTCGATCAGTTTTTCGACGTCGTTGTACTGCGCGTGTAAGTCGGACATGAAACCAAGTGGCTGTGGGGTTAAAGGGTCAAAGTGTCGAAAGGTTGAGGATTCAAATGCTGGGTGCCAAAAGGTTTATCAATGCGGCTGTCAAAAGCTGACGTCGCACGTCGCCATTGAGGATGCACAGCAGAATCAATCGGGAATGATAACCATTGCACTTCAATTTGATCACCGGTCGTATTGGCAAATCCGGTCGTATCGGTCGATTGGCTTCGGCAGAGCCATGACGAGATGGAGCGGCGAAACGCGAGCATGAGTCGTGTTTGATGTTGATTCCGCAACGTACGTTTTTGGGTTCTAGTCGTGCTTATTGTTCAGGCCTCTTGTTCAGCGGACCCCTCGATTGCACACCGATTCCATTCCTGAAGTTCACAACGAACGAGCCGAAGTGTCGACGGTTGCACGTCGGCTGTTGCTCGGATGTGGCATTCTGGCATTGACGATTCTGATCGGGACTTTGGGGTATGTTCTGGCGGGCTGGACGTGGGTGGACGCGATTTACATGGTCACAATCACCGTCTTTGGGGTTGGCTACGGTGAAGTCCACCCAATGACCGATCCGGGCCTAAAGTTGTTTACCATCCTGATCATTGTGACGGGATGTTCCTCCGGGATTTATGTTGTCGGTGGATTCTTACAAATGATCACCGAAGGGCAGGTCAAACGAATCATGGGCATTCATCAGAGTGATCGCGAACTGAAGAACTTGCGTGATCACGCGATCATCTGCGGCTATGGACGAGTCGGCAACATGCTGTCGGCGCAACTGCAACAAGCCGGTCAATCGCTCGTGATTGTGGATCGCGATCCTGAACGCGTGCAACAGGCCACCAACGAGGGCTTGTTAGCGATTGTGGGTGATGCGACGCACGATAGCACGCTGATGAAGGTGGGGATTTACAGCGCACGCTCATTAGCGACGGTGCTGCCCAACGATGCCATGAATGTGTTCATCACACTGACGACACGTGATTTGTGCGAGAACATTCAGATCATCGCTCGGGCTGAGTGCCCATCGACCGAACGAAAACTCCTTCGATCCGGTGCCAGCCAAGTGGTCATGCCCGCTGCGATTGGTGCCACACGCATCGCGGAATTGGTGACGCGCGATCACGTGGAGCATCACGACGAACGTGATGCGAACATCGAGGCCAAGTTGTTGCGTCAGTTATCAGGTTTGGGCGTTGCCGAGGCGGACACCGCGACCGTCAGCTGAGCTGAAACTAGCCGACCGAATTTCGCGTGTCCGATTCAATGCGGCCGTCACGAACTCTCAGCACGCGTTGCGCGACCGAAGCGACCTCTTCGCTATGAGTGACCGTGACGAGTGTCATCTTTCGCCGTTCGTGAAGCTCCGCAAACAATTCCAAGATGCCTTCTGCGGATTGAGAATCGAGATTGCCGGTCGGTTCGTCGGCAAGCAGCAATCGAGGGTCATTGGCAAGAGACCGAGCGATCGCGATTCGCTGTCGTTGACCCACTGACAATTGGTTGGGTAGATGCTTGGCACGTTCGGTCATGCCAACCGATTCAATCAACTCTTTCGCTTTGGCAACGCGCTCGCTCGGTGACCGATCGGTCCCGAACATGGGCACTTGAACGTTCTCGAGGCTATTGAGGGTGGGCAGCAAATAAAACGACTGGAAGACGAACCCGATTTCACGCCGCCGCAACTCAGTCAAATCTCCCATCAATCCGACATCACGCCCGTCCAGCTCAACCCGTCCGCTGGTCGGCAAATCCAACGTGCCCAATAGGCTCAACAGCGTTGATTTTCCGCTGCCGCTGGGCCCCATGATGGCGACATACTCGCCACTGTGAATTTCAAAATTCACACCATCGAGCGCAACCACGTCACCATCGGGATACTCCTTGGTCAATGCCACACCGCGAATCAGCGGTGCGGGCGTGCTCAGGTCGGACATCCCCGATCCTCAATGATGTAACAAAAACGACGAGCCAAACGACCAATCAAAATCGGTAAGTTGCCAACGCAACTTGGCAACCCGATGCAATGTTCACAATGAGTCCCCATTGCCCGGGTTTGGCGCGTCGTTGCGACATTGACTCAGTCGTTGTTTTTCCTAACAACGTCATCATCGCTGCCGGCGTTGACGATGTGAAGCGGTCGAGATTGTCATGGCAGACGTCGATTACCCGCTCGTCGGCAAAGCCCAAAATTTGGCCCACTTTGGACGCAAATCCGCGTCGGCACTGCGGAGGCAGGAGCCAATCAAAATGGTCAATCGTCAAATCGTGATCATCCAAGAATGACTCGACGCTGGCCTGAATCCACGGTAGGGACACGTCGGGCCACTGGCTTCCGATTTGAAGATCAAGCGATGGTCGACCTGTCTCACTGCACCAGCTGGCATTGACTTGATAGACGTCTTGCTCATCGTCGTGCTGGTCAAACCGCATGGCATGAAAGCCTGTTTCACCGTCTTCGGATTCGCGCAGAATGACCGCGGACGCCATTTCAGAAAGGCCCAAGGTCGGTGCTTGGGAAACGTCCCGGTTATTTTCGACCTCCGATGCGACGATCATTCCGGATTCCAGGCGACCGGCACGCCCCATTTCGATACATAAGGCACATGCGTTGAGGAATCCGGCCGAACCATTCAACAAGTCCAACGCAAACGTCTTTGCGGGATTGTCGGCGGCGGCATCCGCATTGATTTCGAGATCACCGGCCAACATGGCTGCGAGAGCGGGCTCAGTCAGAAACTCCGTTCGATAGACTCCGACTGAAATCAGAAGTTCAATTTCGTCGCGTGATAGCGTCGTCTG
This sequence comes from Planctomycetota bacterium, assembly GCA_039028015.1. Lineage (GTDB taxonomy): Bacteria > Planctomycetota > Planctomycetia > Pirellulales > Pirellulaceae > Rhodopirellula. The sequence goes on along the minus strand of JBCCJB010000098.1, from coordinate 6,929 downwards.
GTCCAAGCAAGTTCGTGCCGCTTCGGTCAACATCGTCAGACTGTCGGCACGCTTGGAAGCCGCCACGGTTGCTGTTGCGATCGCATCAATGGCAAACGGCATCGACATCGCTTCACCATTGAGCGTGGCTGGTGTCGATGTGTCTGGAAAAGATTCGTCCTGCGTTCGCAAACGATCTGGCAAGTCGTCACAAACGTAAACCGCTGTTCCGGTGGTTTGTCCGGAACCGGAAATGGCAAACAAGACTTGATCGCCCGTTTGGATGCGGCCGTTGTCGATGCAATCGCGAAGCGCCAAGAAGTGCGTCGTCGTGGCGGTGTTGCCCCGCGATTGCAAGTTATCGATCATTTGCTTCCGACAGTCCGTATCGAATCGAGACGCAATTTCATCCAGCGCGCCCTTGATAGTCATCCGTGATGTTTGGTGCGGGATGATGTGTTGAATGTCATCAACGTGACGGCCCGATTCTCGCAAAACATGCTCGGCGTGCGCTGCCGCGTGAGGCACAATCGATGCGGTGACCTTAACGGCATCGGTGTGCATCACCGCGCCACCATGAGGTTGGTCACTTGGTTTGGCAACGCAGAGCCGGCTGTACTTGCCCAACGTGTACATGTCGAATTGTTCAAAGCCGACGCCGCTGCGACCTGAAGCCGTTAAGGCAACCGCCACGCCAGAATCACCCAGGGTCAAAGACGCTAATTGTGGGTCCAAATAATTCTCGATCTCGCGTTGGGCATTTTTGGTCAGATGCGAGATGTACTCACCACTGAAGACCAACGCGTTGCGAATCGCGCCAGACTGGATAAATGCATTAGCGATATAGGTCGCGGTCCACAAGCTGGCACACGCGTTGGAGATGTCAAACGCCAACGCATTGGTAAATCCCAACCTTGCTTTCAATCGCGCCGCCGTGGACGGTTCATAACCAACTTGCCCCGGACCGTCCCAACGAGAAATGTTTGCGCTGATCAACAAATCAAAATCGGTCGCCTGCAATCGGGAATGGTGCAAGCAATCTTCAATTGACTTGGTGGCGAGCTCCAATGCAAATTCATCGTCACCCGCCATATGGCGAGAGGTAATGCCGGTCAATCGTTCCAGTGGAACGCGGATTGGATTGCGGCATCCATCCAAGACCTCTCGCGTGGTTACCACGCGGGGCGGCAAGTAAACACCGACGCTTTCAATGATGGTTGCAATCGCGTTCATGCGTGATGCCCATCCGGTGAGGCAGCGGAAGGAATTGAACTGGATGTGGGTGAGGGTGTGGCGACGGCGACTTGTTGATGAAGCACGTCATGCAGTTCAGCGATGGTTTGATGTTCAAACAACATCTCCGGCTGCAAGGATTCTGTTGTGTCGCCGGATCTCAAGTGATTGGCAAGTCCCGCATCATTGGCTTTGGCAATGATTCTGAGACTGCTCAACGAAGCTCCGCCGAGATCAAAAAAGTTGTCGTGGATTCCGACGGGTGTCACCCCAAGTTCATCTGACCAAATCTTTGCCAGCGTCGATTCCCAACTATTCCGTGGTGCGGCGTATTCCGATTGAATGACGCGGGTGTCCAGCGGTGGTGGCGATGGCAGCGACGCTTGGTGGACTTTTCCCGATGCGGTCATGGGTAATGAATCGACGACGATGACCTGACGCGGAATCATGTGCCGCGGTAACTGTCCACGCAACGTTGACACAATGCTGTCTTGCCAGACTTCCGGTCCGGACTGAGACCGATGATTCGCTGATGATGGATCGCAGGTGATCCAGGCGACCAAACGTCGGGTCTGCTCGTCACGCGATGCATCCTCGACGTGACAACTTTGTTTGGCAGGATAAAAGCCAACGTAGCTTTGAGCGATGCCATCAATCGCATTGATCACACGCCGAATCTCGGATGTGTCCGTGCGTATTCCATCAATCTTGATTTGTTCGTCGCCACGGCCCAGGAACTCCAGTTCCCCGTCATGATTCCAATATGCCCAATCACCGGTCTCATACATCCGTGGATTGGGTGCATGATCGCCAAATGATTCGGCAAACTCATCTGGCACGAAGACTCGATCGTTCATTGCCTCATCATGGCGATAGCCGTCGGACATGACATCACCCGCAATCAGTAGCCGACCCGCCACGCCGGGCGGACAAAAGCGACCCTGCCGATCGAGCACGTACACACGGCTACCGGCACGCGGACGACCGATCGGCATGCGAGCGCGATGCAGGCGATCCAGGTTGACCTCGTGAGTCGTCGCGGTGATCACAGTTTCAGTGGGACCGTACGCGTTGATTAGTCGAACGCCGCGTTGACGCCATCCATGCAGTGTTGAATCCGTCGGAAAAATATCACCACCCAAAATGATCAAACGCAGACTGGATAGTGGTCCTCCATCGACCACCGCCTCATGCAGCGGTCCTGATGAACATTGCTCGAAATACGACGGCGGCACGTTGAGCATGGTGATTTGATGACGCTCGATTTGTTGCGCCAGGGTTTCATGCGTCCACAATGAATTGCCCCGCATCACGACCGAGGCACCCACCATCCACGGCACCACCATCTGCTCGAGAGAAGGATCAAATGTCAAGTGACTGAATTGCAGAACCCGATCGTCCTGCCGCAATCGGTACGACTCGTTGATCGCGATGGCATGCTTGGCGAGCGATCGATGCGAAACGACAACGCCTTTGGGACGTCCCGTTGAGCCTGACGTGTGCAGGATATAAGCCGGCTGATCGCAGTCGACGTCGACGTAAGCTGCGGGCTGGTTCGATTCGGTGCCTGCACCCCATGGATTTAACGACTCGGTCAAACTAGCGAGATTGAGGACGATTCGACGATCAATCTCATCCGAAATGACTTGCCAAGCCGTCATGTCAGGAGACGCAATCACACGGTCGGCGCCCGCAGCATGAATCATTTCCGCGTTGCGGTGCCCTGGACTATCGACATCCAGTGGCATGATGGCACCACCGACCTTCCAGATACCTAAGACAAGGGCGGCTGTTTCAGGCCGGCGGTCATTCAAGCACGCCAGAACATCACCGGATTGGACACCGCGATCAAGCAACCGCTTTGCAACCCCATTCGCGGCTTGGTCAAGTTCGCGATATGACCAAGTCTGATCATCGGCAATCCAAGCGACGGTGTCGCCACGCTCGGCTGCGTGGTTCGCGACCCATTGATGAACCATCTGGTCATCCCAGTCGGGCGCAGCGTCCCCGGAACTCCACCGTTTGACCTGATCCAGTTGATCGGGCGAGGCGATGCTCAATCGCGACACACGTTCGTCGGGCGATTTCAAAATCGATCGCATCAGGGTCTGGTATTGTAATGCGAGGTTGGTGACCGTCTCGACGTCAAATAACTCGGCGTCATATTTGAGGTCACCGATAAAACCGTCGGCTGTGTCAAATAGTTCCATCGTCAAATCGCACTGGCCCTCCTGTTGATCCAGAGCAAACGCCGCCACTTTCAGATCACCGATGGTCACTGAGTCCATTCCGCCGCCGACCACGTCAGCGACCTCTGCAAAGCGTGGCTTATGCAAGCCGAACATCACATTGAAAAGTGGTGTTTGAGCCGCCGCATCACGACCGGGCATGCGATCCATGATGGTTGCGAAGGGAACAGATTGGTGTGAGAGCGCTTCCAGTACGCCGGTTTTGACCGTTGCCGCGTATTCAGCAAATGATGGATCACCATCAATCAATGTGCGGATCGGAAGCGTGTTGACAAAGTAGCCAATCGTTTGGGTCCAATCGGAACGGGTTCGACCCGATGTTGTCGTGCCGACCACCAGGTCCGTTCTTCCGGAAAGCCGATGGAGCAAAACATTGAAGACCGCCAGTGTCCAAACAAATGGCGTCACCCGAGCGTTCTTGGCGCAGTTGCGAATCGCTTCGGCATCATCTCGATCAAACGCAAAATGAAACGTCTCGCCCTGACGCCGCGGACCTGTCGTTCGTCGTGATGGTGTTCGGTCGTATGGCAATGGTGCCGTTGGTGGCGAACCGGCCAATTGATCATGCCAGTAACGCAGATCGTCACGACCTTGTGGCGTCTCATGAACCGTGGCTTGCTCTTCAACAAAATCGCTGAACGACCGCGTTAGCCTGGGAAGATCTGATGCCGGCGAACCATTGAGCAATTTGAAGAACTCATCCTGCAAAATCCACAACGACCACGCGTCAAAGATGACGTGATGCAATGCGACCAAAAAGACGCGGTGCTCGGTTGAAACATTGAAGACTCGAATCCGGAGCAAGGGCCCTTTGGCGAGATCAAATGGACGTTCGTATTCCGTTTTAACCGCTGTTGATAATGCCAACTCGTCGATCGATGCCGCATCGGTGAATTGAATATCCAATTCGACCTGGTCATGAATTTCACGGCACAGCTGCCCCTCATGCATCGCGATGGTGCTGCGAAGCATTTCATGCCGGGCCACCAGTGCCTTCCAAGCTGTAGTGATGGCGTTGTCACTGACAGGAGTGAGCAAACGAAAGGCCGTGGCCACGTTGTAGGCTGGACTGTACGGCGCGCTCATATGCATGAACGTCATTGCCTGTTGGCCCACCGTGGTGGGCTGACGATTGACGCCAGCGTCCGCTCGGTTTGCTCCGGATTGAATCAATGCAATCAAAGCTTTTTTGTGCTTCCGGAGACTCGCCATCGCATCGTCGTCCAGCACGCCATCGGGCGCGCGATACCGAAGCATCTTGCCCTGGCACCAGAGTTCGACGCCTTGTTCGGTCAGGCTTTCGTACAGCGCTTCGGCGCTTAACGCTTCATCGCTCACAGGGTTCCCTCCACGAAGTGCTTCCGGCGATCGGACGAATCGTCGTCGCCCATTCGTTGCTGAGATTGCGCTGGTTGCTGAGACTGATTGGTAGTGATCTGCGACACAATCGTGTCTAAGAACTGACCCAGCGAGACGCTTTGAAAAAACAACTCAAGCGGAATTTCAATCCCGAAATGCTTGTCAACCTCATCACGCAACTCAAACGCCATCAAGCTATCCAGCCCCAATCCATCCAACGGATCTTCCAACGGCACATCGTTGATGTCAGTGTCAAGAATTTCAGCAACCCGATGATGCAGTCGCTGCCGCAGTGCATCCTTGTCGGTGACGTTTTCGAGACTATGCGTTTGAGACGTGGCTTGTGGGGGTGCCGTGCTGTTGTCGTTACCTGCTGAGATGCTGGAAATTCGACCTGAGTCGTTTGGGCGTGCATCCTTTTTTTCGTTTGGTCTTTCGGTGGTCGATGATAACTTGCTTGACGAGCTAGCAGCGCTTTTGGCCGACAGGCGTTGCACGGTCAGGCCATCGACGATGGCAACCGTGTTTTGTTGCCGATCCAGAATTCGAAAATCAAATGACTGTTGATTGGCCTGCTGGGTCGGAAGTGCCGCGGCCAAGACAGTTGCCTCCTCGTCAGCTTGAAACTCGCCGCAAATTGCCAGTCGATCAACCGATGCGGGGATCCATATCGATGTCGGATCGGGAATGAGTCCCGCGGCCGCTTGCAGACAGGCATCGAGCATTGCTGGGTGCATTGCAAAACCTGCATGGATTAAACCTGCCGGTAATGAAACGGTCGCGACTGCGATCTGGTTTTCGTCTACAGCCATTTCCGCACGACGCAGCAACCCCTGGAAAGCCGGGCCGTACTGTAGTCCGACATGATGAAGTGATTCGTAGTGGGCGATGGCGTTGGTGTGCGCTGCATCAACGGGCAATTCCGTATCGGCTTGATACCAGGATGCATCAATCGAGTGACGCCAGGTTGACGATTGATTTGATGACGTGACCTGGTAGAAGTTCTGATGATGATCTCGCGCGTTGGAGATAACGGTCGGTACGAGTCTGCATGATGCGACTTGATGCCAACGCGTTTGTCGCGATCCATTTCGCTGCATGAAAATCGCTGCACCATAATTATCGTGCTCTGGAGTGAGCTTGATTTGCAACGCGACCGGTTGATCATCGCGAAGTTTCACGGGCCGGCGAACTTCAAAATCAACGACATCCATCGCTGATTCGGACTCGCGCTGTCCAATCGCGATCATCAAGTCCAGCAGTCCCGCCGCAGGAAAGAGAATTGATCCCCTTACCTGATGATCGCGAACAAATGCGTGGGACAGTTCGCATGGATTGATGATGGCTTGGATCAAAACCTGACCGTCACCATCAGCGGGCGTGATACGGTCACGCAAGAACGGATGCGCGTCACGGTTTGTTACCGCACTCGACGCGATTGCAACCGTTGATTGGTCGGCGACGCTCGGTGCACCGCTTTGGCTATCAGGCAACCTGGGTGTCCAGGTCAGCGTTTCATTGGCAAACCAACGACGTTTTCGTTCGAACGCGTAGGTAGGCAAATTCACTCGCCTGAACGGTTTCGTAAACGTTGCTTTCCAATCAATTGCTTCACCGTTGCGATATTGCTGGCAGAGGTTCTGCAAAGGGTCGTTTGAGGCATCGCCGGGTGCTTGAAGCTCACCCGTATCGCCGAATGCTCGAAGTTGATCCACAAGACTATCGATCGAATTGACGATCCAAGCGGCCCTCACGTTGAAGTGCGAACGGCAACACGCGGACGTGGCGGCGATATCATGGAAATCGGCGTCAGGCATTTGTTGAATCGCATCGGCATAACGAACCGCCTGCTGACTCAGTGCTCGAGCTGACTTGGCGGAAAGCACCATCACCGTTGGATTTGATCCACTGTCTGCTGGTGTCGCACTTTGTTCATCGATTGGTGTTGCCAGATGGCCTGACATCACGATGTGAGCATTGCTGCCGCCAAAGCCAAATGAGCTCACACCTGCGGTACGTGTGCTTGCCTCGCCGTCCCAGGAGGATCCCTTCACGGGAATTTCGACGGGCCATGACCAGTCGATTTCGTCACTGGGCGCGTTGCAATTC
>JBCCJB010000097.1:0-11425 GCA_039028015.1 Planctomycetota bacterium | reverse complement strand
GTCGGATGAAGCAAGCCAACCAACCAACCCTTCGGAGCGTCATCATCGTCGTTGTTTGACGCCGCTTCGAATTGGTTCCCATGTGCCATCACACTGCTGGCACCCGCATGGATCAGAAAGTTCATGACTCCAATCGCATGAAGTTCGTTTGCAAGCCAATCAATCGCAAACCCTTTGCCGATGGCTCCAAGGTTCAGACTCATTCCGGGAAGCGATAAAGCGACCGTGCGATCGGGACGCGAAACCTCAATGTGCTGGAAACCAACGCGTTGTCTCGCCGACTCGATCTCTTCGCGGCTAGGTTTACGACCTTTACGTTCCGTGAAACCCCAGGCGTCAATCAACGGACCCGCGGAAACATCAAATGCCCCTCCGGTTCTCGCGGATAATTCAATCGCCCGTTCGATCACCCAAAACGCATCGGAACTCACCTTCACGGGCGTGCCAGTGGTCGCACGGTTGATACGGCTAATCTCGCTGTTTGTCTTATAAATGCTGAGCATCGACTCCAGTGCATCAATGTGTTCAAGACGATCGAGCACGGCGTCGGCGAACGGACCCTCATCGCGCATCATGACCACAAAGTCGCAGGCCATCGCGCGATGTCGAATCTCAAGCATGCTTCCAAGTCGTTTTACGAGTGTCAGAGTGACTTAGTTGAATGTCGCAGGAACCGTTGCCCAGTCTGCGAGGCCACGAAGCTGCGGCAATGTTTTGAATGCGGTTGGTTCGCGTTCGGTCGATTTTGAACGTTCCCGATTGTCCACAGCGTCACATCAGAGGCGGTGAAGCTGTGCTACCGGATCGGTTTGTGAAAAAAAGACCTTTGTTTGGGCAAAAATGTCGAGCGATTCCAGTGAGGCCAACTATCGGAATTATCCTTGAACGTTTCAGCACGGCTATCCCGCAATCACCCATTCTGCAGCCTGAAAGCCTGGAGCAATCAATGTCGTACCGTCTGAGTTTGATCTGTCTACTCGCCATTGGCATTGGAGTTTCGAGCACAAGCAATGCACCTGCTCAAGATGGCGAACCACGAAAAGCGGTCCCCACCAAAGCGGTTCCGGTTGCCAAGGCAACACCGACCAAAGCGAAACCGATCAAATCGGCATCGCCAACACCCCAAGTTCGCCCGCTGAGCGTAACTGTTGATCTTGCGGGTGATTTGCCGACCATCGAAGGCACTCTGACCGACACAACCCAGTTGCAAATGCAAACCTCGTTTGGAACCGCCAGCATTCCGCTGTCGGAAGTAGCCGGGATCAAGTTTGCCTCTGCCGACGATGCCACCACCACCGTCGTGATGCTCAATGGTGATTCGATCACCGGAGCGACTGACATCAAAATCATCACGGTCGAGACCGAGTGGGGCACCGCATCGGTTAATGGCCCAAACATTTCTTCGCTGATGTTCGTGCCCGGTTTGAAATGGAATCCACAAGATGGACTCAACGGAAAACGCTGGAGTCTGACCGATGTGCCGGCTGCGAAACCGGCGACGGCAACGACCCAGTCGGCATCGAGCAGCCCCAACAACTCTCGAATCATTCAGCAAGGACTTCCCAGTCCGGCAAGACCGCTGCCAGCGGGCACGTTTCGCAGTGGTCAGTTCTTCCAATCGCGCTAAACGTGCTAAGCCGGGCAGGGCGACGGCCTAGCTGGGTAAGGCCACATTGAGCCCACCAATTGATGCGACGATCACGTCGGCCAGTTTTTCCGCGGCCGGCATTTGAACCATGCTGTGGTGATGACCGGGAATCGTTTCGACATCGACTCGTCGCAGCAAATGCGACCAACCGCGGTCCGCGCTGCCGCCGACGTCAAATGGGATTTCCGAAGGACGGACCAGCAACGCATCAACCTTGATCGGCTTAATCCGATGGATCCGTGCCAAATCAAGATGGTGGTGGAATAAGTGTTTCAGGTCATCGATCGCTTTGGCCGCAACGTCCGGCGGCGTCGAGTCATCCAGCATGCCCATCCGCTCGGCGTGCTGCCAAAGGAACGGTAGCTGCTCTTCCGGTTTGAGTTCGACCAATTCGTCGAGCGTCAGATCAATCCCGTATTCCAAACCCACGTTGGCTTGATCTTCCTTCGGGACCAGATCACTGGCACCGCTCGGAATCGAAGTGTCCAGCAAGATCAATCGTTTGACGTCATTCTGCGAATCGAGCAGCTGACGAACCACCTCCGACGCGATGATGCCGCCGATCGACCATCCGCCAATGATGTACGGTCCCGATGCTTGCCGTGACCGAATTGCATCAACATATTCCGCCGCCATGTCGGTCATTGATTTGGGCAGGTCTTCGCGGCCGTGCAAGCCGCGTGATCGAATGGCAAACAAAGGCTGATCATCAGGCATCGCGTTGGCGAGTTCGCGATAGCAGACCACGATGCCACCGGGCGGATGGACCATAAAGACTGGCGTTTGGTCGCCGGTGGGTTTCAACGGTGCGATCAAGTGATCGCGTTTTGTGACACGTTGATGAGCAAAGACTTTGCCATCATAAAACCGTACGGACTCGTCGTCGAATTGAGACCGCAACTCCTTCGGATACAGCTGCGTCAATCGTTGTGCCATCGATGAGATATCCGCCAGGTCAAACAGCAATGACGATGGCACATGAACCGCCAAGTGTTCACTGAGTCGATTGGTCAGCATGGCTGCTTGCAGCGATGTGCCGCCGTATTCAAAGAAGTTCTGACTGACACCAATCTGATCGACGCCCAGTGTTTCGCCCCACGCCTTGGCCAGGAATTTTTCGAGCGAGGTACTTGGGGGCGTTACGGTCTCGTCATCCATCCACGATGCGTCGGACTTCGGCAGTGACGCAAGATCGACTTTCCCGGACGCCGAAATCGGCAGCTTTGAAACGACTTCGATTCGTTTCGGACGTTTGTATGGCGGCAAGTGCTCGGCCAGATGGTGTCGAATCGCGATGACAATGTCACGCGTTGAAAGCTCGGCATCCGAGTTGGCCTTCGGGATAGCCATGTCTGACAGACTGGTTTCCAACTCGACGTACGCGACCAACAGTTCCACATCAGAAATGGTGCGTGGCACCACGGCGGCTTGAGCCACTGAAACGTGATCCCGAAGGACCGTTTCCACCTCAACGGGTTCAATGCGATAGCCGCCGACCTGAATTTGACGGTCAATTCGCCCAATCACTTCGATCAAACCGTCGACGCGTCGACGTCCTTGGTCACCGGTACGGTAGGCCCGACGTCCATCGGGTAATGTGATAAAGACGGTATCGGTCAATTCAGGATCACCTAGATAGCCGTTGGCAAGGCCATCGCCAACCAATGCGATTTCGCCGACGACGGTATCGGGAACGACTTCCGGTGCTGCCAATCGCTTTGATTTCAAAACAACCACATCGGTGCCGTCGGCCGGTTTGCCAACCGGGACATGCCTTCGATCGTGCAAGTCGTCAATCCGATAGGCAGTCGCTTCCACCGACGCTTCGGTTGGCCCATAGCAATTCCAGATTTGAGCATCCGTGCCCATGCGAATCAGCTTTGGCAAACTCTCGGGCATCGACTCCCCGCCGATCCACACATGTCGCAACGATGAGGTTTGACCGAATCGAGGATGCGACGCAATCAAGTCCATTAGCGAAGGCACGGCAACCATGACGCTGACCTTTGCCTCGATCATTCGGGCGAGCACGGAATCAATATCCGCGAGATCGGTAACACCGGGATGAACCAGAGTCGCTCCGCTCAAAATCGTTAGCAACGAGAGACCAAATCCCGCATCAAATTGATGCGACAGTGGAACCATGACTCGATCACCGGGTCCGATGGGCGTGATGCGATTCCGCCACGACAGCGTGTTGACGATGCCTCGATGCGGCACCATCACACCCTTTGGCGTCCCCGTCGTGCCGGAGGTAAAAATCACGTAGGCCAAATCGTCGGCCGTGATTGATTCGATCGGTGGCAGACTGCGAGTGTTCTCTCGCGTTACTCGAGCGTCGTCCCACCGCAGGCAGTCGACATGATGCGGCAGTTGTTGCGACCAGGTTGAGTCGTCTTCGATCAAAGCCAAATCAGACGACGTTTGCTGAATCAGCGTGACAGCATCGATCGATGGCTTGGTGACATCGATCGGAACCGGAACGCCACCGGCCCGCATCACTGACAGCGCCATTGTCATCGCGGGCTGGGATGCTGTGGCAGCGACGGGAATGAGTTGACCTTTGCTGATTCCAGCGTTGGATAAGGACGTTGCGATCGAGTTGACGCGACGACGAAGCTCGCCCAGTGTTGCTGCAAGCCGTTGTGGTTTGGCACCGGATGCGGAAGCGTCGCTTCCGGAAAGCGATGGACTCGATGGTTTGGGCTTGCGCGAGTTAAAGAAACTTCGGCGACGATACTGATCCGGTGAAACGTGTGATGGCGAGGCCAGCGGATCGGCATTTTCGGTGGACGGATCGGATGGATACCAAACGTCTTCGTCCGCAAATCGCCGTGCGGATTCATCCAGCCACGCAACAATCGAACTGTGTTGGGGTTTTGAATCGTTCGTGCGGTGTGGCGTTTGCGATTTCTGATCAACCCGAGGTTGATGACGTTGCCATGCGGCATCACCCCATCCGATTTCGCTCACGTGTTGTTCGGGCTGATCGGATCGTGATGCATCCAGCAACTCTTCCAGCAAGCCAACAAACATCGTCGACCAACGCGAGACGGTTTCGGCTGCGTAAAGGTCTTCGCAGTAAACAATCATGCCGTGCAGATCATCACCGCTCTGCTCGAAGATGAATTCCAAATCGTAGTGACACGTTTGATGCGGAATGTAGAAGCTCTCTTGGTTGAGACCTCCGACTTCAATTGAGGTGTCGGCTGCGGGGAACAGATAGCCCGCGCGTCCCTCTTCCTCCCGAACGTGCGCTTTTTCAAACGTGCATGAGACTTGAATCAGTGGGCTTCGCCCGGTGTCACGAGGCGGATCGAGATCACGGACGATTTGCGCGAACGGATACTCCTCATGCTGCATGGAATCCACCAAACGATTGCCCGCACGTCGTAACAATTGTTCAAACGAAGGCTGACCAGTTAAGTCCGCGACCAGCGGAAGCATGTTGACGAAGAATCCAACCGTGTCCTCCAGTTCCGCGTCGGTGCGTCCCGCAAAGGGGCTGCCGATGATAAATCGTTCCTGACGTGTTAGCCGCTGCAACATCACCTGAAGCGCGGCGAGGACCACTGATGAGGTGGTTGTTTGGCACTGGCTCGCCAATTCGTTGACGCGGCGGCCAACGCGTCGTGGGCACGTGATGGCAGCGACCTTTGCTTTTCCCGTAAACGCCGCCGGTCGTGGGTAGTCGGTGGGGACCTCCAAAACGGCCGGAATATCGCGGAGCGTTGACGTCCAGTATCGCTTGAGTTGGTCACCGCGTGCGGACTGAAGTAGCTGCCGCTGGCCGGCAACAAAGTCGAAATAATCGCGTTGTGGCGGCTCGATCGTTGGCGTTTGATCCGCTGCATAGCTCGGGTAATAGGAACGCAACTCGTTCAGAATCAGAATCAACGACCAAAAGTCAACGACGATGTGATGGGTGACCGCGATGGCAATGAAATCATCATCAGCGATCTGAAACAACTTCAGTCGCAAAAGCGGACCGTCTTGCAAGTCAAACGGGCGACGCGTCTCCTCGACCACGTGCTCACGCGCGATGGCGACCAAATCCTCATCCGATCGCGTCGTTTCGTCGGCCAAGTTGATGACGTCAAATTCAACTGGCAAATCGTCATGAACGACTTGCTGTAATTCGCCATCCTGATCGGTGAAGGTCGTTCGCAGGCAAGCATGACGAGCGACCACGGAGCGAATTGATTTGCGAAGGGCTTCAACGTTGACGGCCGAGCGAATTCGGGTCGGCAAGAAGACATTGAATGAGGTGCCTTCCGGGTTGCGACGAAACGCATACCACAATCCGGTTTGTTGATCGGACATGGGGAAACGTCCTCGATCACTCATCCGCGTGTCGGGCTCGGTGCCAGCGATCGTCGGCAGTGCGGAAGCCGTCAACGAGGAATCGGCTGTTTGATCCGAGTCGGTTTCCACTTGGATTTGATCAATCATGCCGGCGAGGTTCTCAACCAAGCCAGCTAAGCTTGACCCTCGCATCAACGATCCGATCTGCAGCTTCAATTGAAGTTGGTTTTCGATCCAGTTGCGAAGCTCAACGGCCATCAGTGAATCAAGACCGAGCTCCAACATGGGTCGATCCGCGTCGATTTCCGAAGCAACGCAGCCCAGCAATGATGCAAGCTTGTCCGCAATCGACTCGCGGAGCATTTCGACGCGTTGTTTGGGCGATGCGGCACGCAACGATGCGGCCGAAACCGACGTTCCCGCCGCGCCGGAACCACCACGAATCAGGTGCGCGAATCGCGGCGACACATCACCGGTCAATCCAAGGCCACGCCAACGTGACCAGTCCATTCGCAAGACGCTGCACTGTGTGGACCCTCGATTGATCGCGGTCGCCAAACATCGCGTCGCTTCGTCGAATGAAAAATCGAGCACACCTTGACGACGCAAACGGTCCGACAGGTCTTGTCGCTCCGCGAGATACCCGACTTCACCAACATGCCCCCAGTTGATCACGGTGGCAGGCAGTCCATGAGTTCGGCGGTGGTGTGCAATGCCATCCAGCATCGCATTGGCCGCGCTGTAATTGGCCTGTCCGGCATGACCAAACACACTGGTCAGCGACGAAAACAAAATGAAATGGTCCAGCGGAAGATGCTTGGTTGAATGATGCAAGTTCCAGCCACCGATCAGTTTGGGCCAAAGCACACGATGTAGCGTGGCAAGATCCAGATCAACCATCAGTCGATCTTCCAACACCATCGCCGTGTGCATGACGCCACGAAGGGGCGAACCGCTAGACTGAATCGCCGCAACGGTTTGCTCGACTGCATCGGCATCGGTGATATCGCAAGCTACCAATTCGACTTCGGTGCCCATGCCCCGGATGCTGTCGATGATCTCGGTGGCCTGCTCGGATGGTTGGACACGACGTCCGCTCAATACCAAACGCTTAACGCCCCGCTCGGCCAAGTATCGAGCCATCGGTAATCCGAATCCGCCCAAGCCGCCAACCACCCAGTACGTGCCCTCGTCAGACAACGCGAGTGAGTCATCACCGCGTGATCGAATTGAGGTTGGCTGTTGCGTGTAATCGACAACGACTTTGCCAACATGCTTGGCGGCACGCATGAACTTGAATGCTTCAGCCGCATCCGACGATGCGAATCGCTTCGGCGGTTCCGGTGAATAATCGCCCGAATCAATCATCGCGACCAAGGCCCGAAGACGCTCGCCCATCGCGATCGCTTGTTGCTTAAACAGTTGGTCCAGGTCGATGGCGAACAACGCCAGGTTGTTCCGCATGGGATAAAGACCCAGCGACGCGTCGGCGTAGATGTCGCGTTTGCCAATCTCCAAAAACCGACCGCCCGTCTTCAATACGGACAATCCGGCTCGAATGGCTTCACCGGGAAGCGAATTGAGAACCGCATCGACACCTGGCACATCGCGCGACGCCGTGGCCGAAAGGATCTCATCGGCAAAGTCAAGCGATCGCGAATCAAAGAGGTGTTGGACGCCCTTCTTTGCAACCGCTGCCCGTTTTTGTTTCGTGCCCGCGGTGGCAAACACTTCCACACCGGCGTGATGCGCGATGTCGATTGCGGCGAGACCCACACCACCACTGGCAGCGTGAACCAAAATGGATTCGCCCGAACGCATTTTCCCGCACGTGTGGATGGCGTGGTCAGCTGTCAAATAGGCGACCGGTATGGCTGCGGCGTCGACCAAATCAATCGCTTTTGGTGCCGGTGCGACAAGGCACGCTTCAACACAAACATGCGATGCGAAACCGCCCGGTGCAATCGCGATGACTTTGTCACCAACGGCAAATTCAGTGACCCGCGTTCCGGTTTGGATGACTTCACCAGAGCATTCCGCCCCCAGTGGCACCGGACCGGGAGGCAAACCGGGATACAGGTCGAGGACTTTCATGACATCACTGAAGTTCAGCCCAGCACCGGCAACTTTGATCACGACTTCTCGCGGTCCAGGTACAAGATCAGCCGCGGCTTGATGAACCAGATCATCCAGTGACGATGAACGCCCCTTGGTCAAGCGAAACGCGGGAGCCTCAGTGCGCGGCGCAATGGTTTGTACGCGATCTTGATCTGGAACAAACCGCTGAACCAAACGGTCATGGCCTCGCAGCACGACTTCATCTTCCGCGTCATCTCGGCCAAGTTCCTGGATCAACGAATCGAGGTGATCATCGTTTGGATCGAGGTCGACCAATCGTGTTTGCAGTGACTGAATCTCGCTGATGATCACGCGTCCCATGCCAATGAGTGGCATTTGCGTTGCCACCGGCGATTGCGACCATTCATCGGCTGATTGGCAGCCGCGTGTCAGGATGGTCAACCGCGTTGGTGGCGTCGCACGTTGTTGTGCGATTGATTCCCACGATTGAATCAATCGTAGTAAACCATGCGTGGTGTGAACCGTGTCCGCACGCAACTGTTTGTTGGCGTCCTGGAGCGTCATCGCTTCGAGCGAATCTGGCTGGGCGACGTCCAATCCAGCGGCATAGATCAGATGCAGTGGTTGATCACCCGCTGACTGGATTGCCGCCTCCAAATCGGCAACAAATCCGTTTCCCGTCTCGCAAGCATCCTGAAACGAAACCGACAAATCGTATTCAAACGTATCGAAACAAGATGCCAGTTGTTTCAACTCATTGGGATTCAGTGTCGCATCGTCAATCAGCAACGCGTGCCCGCGGGACGGTGTTGCTTTCTCAGACAACGAGTCCGATGCATCACTCTCATCGGTTTGAGTCGATTGATCCGCTTCGCCAACGTTGTCCGGTATCTGCCATTGATAGCGATAAATCAAATCGGCAACACCGCGATCGGCTTCCGCGCCCACCCGTCGACTATCGAACCCATTCAGGTAACCAATCGGTGTGCCGTCTTCTCGGTACAGATGAACGTCTGCAATCAGTCGATGTTCATCTTTGAAATGGACGGTCGCATGCGCGATCAACGGCTCATCAAACCCGAGACGGTTCCATGCACTCGCGTGCCACTGGATGTCCGCAATCTCATGCGGCAGATAAAGCCCACCTGGCTTGTCGCCAAACAGCGGATCGCAAACGACCATGGCATGGAAACACGAATCAAGCACGCCGGGATGCATGCCATATCGGCTGGCCTCAAAATTTAGGCCCTCATCGCGAATCGATCGGTCCACTTGAATCGTTGCCACGGATTCACCATCACGTCGCACCCCATGGCGAATGCCGCGAAAAAGACCGTTGTATTTCAGCCCGATTGAGTCGCAGTACTCGTAGCACTGTTCCGACGTGAAAGCTTCGGTGCATCGTTTGCGAGCCGCATTCAAACGCCCGGCTAGGTTGTCGATCGTCGTTGGATTCGCAGTCCGGCGTGTCGTTGACGCGAAAAGAGTTGGTGTCTCGTCAACAGAATCGTGAAAGGCGATGGTGATGTCATCGCGATCATCACGCAGGCACGTGACCAAAAAGTGTGGTTCGCTCGCATCGAGTACCAACGGGTTGAGCAACTTCAAACGCGACAATCGAAACGTTTCGGCGGGCGGATCGTTGGAACGTTCCGATGCTTTTTGATCGGCAATGCGAGACGCCGCGAAAGCCATTTCGACGCCTGCCGCGGCCGGGAACATCGTCGCCGATCGAACGCGATGGTCTTGAAGGAAACCGTGCGACTTGGGGTCAACACGCTGGAAAAACTGAAGCGTGCCCGGCGATGCCGTTGAATCGCCCCGGCCCAGCAAGGGATGCGTCAAATCGGGTAGTCGGTTTTCGCGAGACGAGGGGGATTCCACCCACAACGATGACAAACGCATCGGATAAGTCGGCAGCGGCGGTAGCTTCGGTTCGAGCCGACCATTCGCTGTGCCATTGGATTGATGGGGCGATGCCAGATGGCTAATTCTCTGCGCTGAACTTGATCGATTGGGTTTGTCGACCATCGCGGACCAATCTGGCGAGAATCCTAGTGCGTGCAAATCGCCAACCGCCTCTAGGAAGACCGCATAGTCATCTGCGATCGCCATGTGACCATCGTCGTCGGCTTGGCCACGTCGTGCTGACGCCATCACATGAATGTCTTCGCCGGTATGGCCGTAACATTCGTTGGTGGCAAACGACAGAACCGGATGCGGACCCAATTCGACCGCCACATGAAACTGATCGCGGGCGGCCAACATGATCGCATCGGCAAAACGCACACCATGACGGACGTTTTGCCACCAGTAGTTACCACCTAGTGACATCGCATCATCGACATAGCGGCCCGTGACGGTGCTGATCATGGGTGTGTGCGTCGGATGAGTTTGAACGTCGGCCAGCGAAGTCAATAACTCGGCACGAACGGGATCCATCTGCGGACTGTGGAACGCGTACTCGACCGCAAGCCTTCGCAGGAAGAGATTGTCAGACTCGATTTGTTGTGCGAGTTGCTCGATGAGTTGTGAGTCACCCGACAAGGTGACCGATTGCGGCCCGTTGACGGCTGCAAGCGAGACTTTGGAATCGATGTCCTCAACGGTTCGGCCCAGTTGTTCAATCCGGGTGAGCGCTTCATCTTCAGAGATGCCGGCGGCGATCATAGAACCTCGGCTGGATGCCAAGTCCATCGTGCGGCCGCGATGAATTGCAACGCAGCAAGCATCGGCAAAATCCAGGGCGCCTGACAAGTGAGCCGCCGCGATTTCGCCAACGCTATGTCCGATGACAACGGAGGGATGAATGCCAAACGCATTCCAAGCCGCAGCCTGGGCGACCTGCAACGCAAACAACGCGGGCTGCGCAATCGAGGTGCGATGCATTTGCGACGACGCCGGATCACGCCGCAACTCATCGAGTAATCGCCACGATGTTTCGTGCTGTTGGAACTCGTGGTCGATCGCTTCGAGCATGTGCATGGCAGGCGGGCAGTCACGCATCAAGCCTCGACCCATCGCATACCATTGCGGTCCCTGTCCACAACAAAGAAACGCAATGCCGCGCCGTCGTTTGCCATCGGATAGTTTGGGCTGCCCCGTGACAGCGGCCAAACTGGTTTGCCAGTCGGCGATCGATCGTCCCACGACGGCGGCTCGGACATCGTGATGCGTTCGGCAATGCGATGCAAAACCCGCGATCGACGCCATCGCAGACGCTTGATGATGTGGTTCGTTGCTTACCGAAATGGAATCCAAGTAGTTGGTTATTTGCTTGACGACAGTGTTGAATGATTCGGTGTCGGCCGCCGACAACGGCAGAATCTGTGCAGGTGCTCTTTCATCGTCCGCAATTGCGTTAAGCGATATGGAACTGGTCGAGCCGGACTC